>CASGVX010000005.1 GCA_949346185.1 uncultured Lachnospiraceae bacterium | reverse complement strand
AAAAAGTAATGAAGAATGACAATCTGCCAGCCAAGGGAGTGGAGTTTTATCTTTCGGATGATGCCACGGAGGTGCATGCATGTTTGAAGGATGCTACTCAGGCGTTTGATAAAAAGAGAATTGAATACTTATTGTCAGAAATTGATATTCGAGATGGAATCAAGTATGATGCCATTGATTTGATGATTCAGGAAAAAAGAGTGGGGCAATTGTACCTGGTGGCTGAGTGCAAGAAGCCGGTCAATGGAAAAGATGGATGGTATGAGTTCCTTTTTGACACGGATGTGGATACCAAGCCAAAGATTCTGAAGGATGGTTCTGTGGACTATTCCGCCTATGGCAATGTGCCCTCCGTGGAGGAGGGGGATAAGCTGGTGATATACCATCCGGCTACGCCTAGCGAGGATGGGGTGAATTTCCATGGAGAGACGATTGTGGCGGTCAAGGGAAAGGAACTGGCGAAGCTTAAGGGCAAGGGATTTTATGTTTCAGAGGATGGCAAGGAATATTTTGCCAAGATGCCTGGGCGTGCCAGTTATGAGAATGGACGCCTGGTGATTACCAATGAGCTGCTGATTGAAGGCGATGCCTCTCTGGCCACGGGAGATGTGGAGTTTATCAACGACATCCACGTGCGGGGAAATGTCCTCACTGGCGTCAAGCTGATATCCATCAAGGGCTCCATTATTGTGGATGGATATGTGGAGGCCTGCGAATTGAAGGCTGCCAAGGAAGTGGTATTAAAGAATGGCATGCAGGGCAATAATAAGGGTAAGATTAAAGCAGGCGGCGATGTGTCCGGCAAATTTTTTGAGCAGGTGGTGGTGATGTCCGGGGGCGATGTGAGCGCGAACGCTATCATGAACAGCGATGTGACGGCGAAGCAGGATGTCACCGTGTCCGGCAAGTTTGGCATCATCATCGGCGGCACGGTCCGGGCAGAGCGGGTAATCAGTGCCACCATTATCGGAAACATGTCAGAAGTCAAGACGAATATCTTTGCAGGGGTAGCGGATAACCTGCTTGCCCTGCTGAATAAGTTGGAGCAGGAGGAGGCAGAGCTGGAGGCGGATATGAAGAAGATTACCGACGGCATTGCCAAGGTGGATGCTATCTTGGAAAAAGGCGTCCGGCAGGATTTGAATGCCCAGAAGGTAAAGCTGATACGGGCGAAGATTACCAAGGATAACCAGATATCTGAGAAGATGAAGGAAAAGCAGGAGGTGGTGGATCGGATGGCTAGGGCCAATCAGTCCAAGGTTTCCGTGCTCAAGTCCCTGTATCCGGGAACGTCCATTGATATCAATGGTGTGAAGACATATATTTCGGAGGTGGTTGACAGCGTGGAACTGATGTCCAAGGGGGCCGCCATCCAGATGTTTTCCTTGGTGTAGTCAGATACATGCGTTTGCTGAGGGCATGTCGAGATTTGCGGTAGCATTTTCATTGATGAATTATTGGAGGTAGTGTAAGATGGATTTTGAAGCGGAATTGGCCAAATTCCAGCCCAGCTTGGATATAGAGCAGGCAGAGGATGCAATTTATGGAAACAGTACCACGGATGTAACGGATTTGCTCCACTCTATCTTAGGGGAGGCGAATAAGGCAGATCATGTCAATACTGTAGAATGGGTGGAGGAATCATGAATTGTCCAAGATGTAATGCGCAGGTAGCGTTTGTGAAAGACCGGTGTGACAACTGCGGGCAGAGCCTGAAGAATCACCGCAGGATTGTCAGCCTGTCAAATTCATACTATAACCAAGGCTTGAATCAGGCTAAGGTAAGGGATTTATCCGGTGCCATCAGCTCTCTGAAAAAGAGTCTGGAGTTCTATAAGATGAATACCAATGCCAGAAATTTGCTGGGATTGATTTATTTCGAGGCGGGCGAGGTGGTATCCGCTCTCAGCGAGTGGGTGATTAGCAAGCATTTTCAGCCGGGGGATAACGATGCGGATAAATATATTCGCATGGTGCAGGCTGATCCGAATAAGCTGGAAGTGTACAATCAGACCATTAAGAAATATAATTCCGCCCTGTTCTCGGCACAGCATGGGGATGGGGATATGGCGATTATCCAGCTGAAAAAGGTGGTCAGCCTGAATCCCCGCTTTATTCGGGCGCATCAATTGCTGGCCTTGCTGTATATGATGACGGGAAAGAAAGACAATCGGGCGCGGGCTAAGCGGCTGCTGATCAGCATCAGCAAGATTGACGTCACTAATACCACTACCATCAAGTATCTAAAGGAATTGTCGGATGTTCATCTGCGGGGAGAGGCGGCACCGAAGAAGGTGTCGGAAGCACCGGCAGCGGAATCAAGGAAGACGCTGCCCAGAGTGGAGACGGATGCTTACAAGCAGATTACTCCCTATAAGGAGGAGAAGCCCTCGATTCTTCCCTTTGTCAATGTGGTGGTGGGAGTGGTCATCGGCATGGCGCTGATGGGATTCCTGATTATGCCCCATATCAATTCCGCAAAATCTCAGAAGGCAAATTCCGAGTTCAAGAAGTACAGCGAGCAGAAGGCGGCCAATGACAGCGACGTGTCTACGCTGAAGACGGAGAACGAGAAATTGCAGAAGGAATTGAACAAGGTGAAGAAAGAGAATGAGGAACTGCAGGGCGGCGGTGGCGTAGAAGGGGGAGCCACCATGCAGGAGTCCTATGAATACCTTGTCTCTGCCATCCAGTATTATCAGAAGAAGGACAAGGAGAAGGCGGCCAAGGCTTTGGCCAAGGTGAATCCCAATATCCTAGAGAGTAATGAGGCAAAGGAAACATACAACAAGATTAAGGAGGATGCCTTCCCGGTGGTTTCCGATGCCTACTTCAAGCAGGGCAGGGACGCTTATAACGGGGAGGGAGAGTATTCGGGCAGGAAGGATTATGCCAAGGCTGTGAGCCTTTTGGAAAAGGCGCTGGAGTACAACGAGGAAAATACAGATGCCATGTTTTTCCTAGGGCGTTGCTACCAGCAGCAGTCTGATTCCGAGAAGGCGAAAGAGTACTATAATCAGATTATCAATGATTTCCCTAGGTCGCCCCGGGTATCCGAGGCGCAGCGCCGTCTGCGGGAATTGGGTGAATAGTTCATGATGAAATGGCGGGGCGCCCTGCCAGAGTATACGCAAGGAAAGTGTTGCTCTGGCAGGGCGTTTTTGACTTTGAGATTCTTTGTTCTTTGGGCTTCTATACATGGTGGCGCCGCTGGAAGTGGCATGGAAATTAGTTTTTGAAGGGAGAGAGAAATGATGCTACAGGATAAGAAGTGCGTGCATTATGAACTGGTGGGCAACTGCCTGGTAATCTATGTGACGGATGATTTGGATCACCATGCGGTGACTTCCCTCAGGGAATATTCGGATGGCTTGATTGAGGTGGGGAACATCAAGCATTTGATTTTTGATTTTGCCCAAGTGGGATTTATGGATAGTTCTGGAATTGGCCTGATTATGGGGCGTTATAAGAAGGTGATGTTCCTCGGCGGCAGGACTGCCGTTACTAGGGTGGGAGATGTGGTAAATCGGATTTTTACTTTGTCAGGTCTATATCAGATTATAGAAAAATATGACACGGTGGAGGAGGCGCTGCAGATGTTACAGAAAAGCAATCGCAAGAAAGAGGGGATCAGGAAATGAAATTAGTGATAGAGAGCGTTTCAGAAAATGAGGCTTTTGCCAGGACAGTGGTGGCCGCCTATATCACTAGGCTTGACCCTACGCTGGAAGAGTTGGCGGATGTGAAAACTGCGGTATCGGAGGCTGTGACAAACAGCATCATTCATGGGTATGTGGGAAAGAAGGGAGAGATTACCGTAAATTGCCGGATTCAGGGAAAGGAGGTGGAGATAGAGGTCATAGACCAAGGGGTGGGCATTGCGGATATCCCCAAAGCCATGGAACCCCTGTATACCACCAAGCCGGAGTGGGAGCGTTCGGGGATGGGATTTGCCTTCATGGAGGCTTTCATGGATAGCCTGCAGGTGGAATCTGAGCCGGGAAAGGGAACGAAAGTCATCATGCGGAAGGAAATTGGAAAGGAGCAGGAAGAGTGAGACCCTGTGGAGGTATTGCCAAATGGATTGCATGGAATTGCTGAAAAAGGCATGTGCCGGGGACAGGGAGGCGAAGAATCAGCTGGTAGAAGAAAATATGGGGCTGGTTTGGAGCGTGGTAAAGCGGTTTGCAGGCCGGGGCTATGACCGGGAGGATTTGTTCCAGATTGGCTGCATCGGCCTGATGAAGGCCATTGACCACTTCGATATGAGTTATCAGGTGAAACTGTCCACATATGCCGTACCAATGATTGCAGGGGAAATCAAGCGTTTTCTGCGGGATGACGGAATGATAAAGGTGAGCAGGAGCATGAAGGAGAATGGCTGGAAGATTAAGCGCGCCTCGGAGGAATTAAGCCAGAAACTTGGCAGGAGCGCCACCATAGACGAGATTGCTGCAGCTACAGAACTTACTGCGGAAGAAATCGTCCTTGCCACGGAGGCGGGGTTCGAGGTGGATTCTCTGGATAGGACCATGTATGAGTCCGAGGGGAGGAGCGTATCTTGGACGGAGCAGGTGGTGAAGCCTGCAGGCAGTGCCCTAGGGTATGTGGGAAATGCTTCGGCAGAGATGGGGAGCATGGTAAATGAGAATGGAGCCATGCTGGACAGCGAGAAAGAGGTGGTACTGAACCAGATATTGCTGGAGGAACTGATGGATAAATTAGAGGATTGGGAGAGGAGGCTGATAGAATACCGGTATTTCCAGGATATGACCCAGACCCAGGTGGCCGAGAGGCTGGGACTGACCCAGGTGCAGGTGAGTCGGGCGGAGAAGAAAATTTTGAGATTCATGCGAAGTTATGTATAAAATTGAAATGAAAAGTCATACTAATATCATTGTAAAACATTGCTATTCGCGGTGGATTTCTCCAAAAGGCAGGATTGCTGTGCTTGCATGTCAAGTAATGCTTTTTCGGGAATCGGTTGTGAATGGTAACAACTGGATAGAAATGGGGGATTGCGATGCAGTTTTTAAATGATAAGAAGGTATGGCTTTTTTTTGCGCTGCTGATTATGGTGATAACTACCGTTTGCTTCTGGAGCATGAACCGACAGGAAAAGAAGGCTTATGCTAATGGGAGAATTGTGGAGCAGGCTACGCCGAAGGAGAAGGTTATTATGATTGAGTGGGGAAGAGGGTGAGAATATAGATTATGAGAGAAGGGGTTATTTATATTAAGGCATCCCAGAGTACCCAAGTTGTCAATAGAAAGATCCTGATGGATGACGTGCTGGAGATTTACAGCGTGCATGGGGATGTGGTGAAAGAGATTGGCGATCTGGTTCTCTATACGCTGAAGGGGGACAAGAATCAGAAGATTATCTTTTCGGTGATGAAGATCATTGAGACAATCCAGAAGTCTTTTCCCGGGTATATCATAGAAAGTGTGGGAGAGCCGGATTTCGTGGTGGAATACCAGATGCCCATTGCGCCGAAAAAGGGGGCGGATTATGCAAAATTGGTGCTGCTTTCCTTTATCATCTTTATCGGCGCTGCCTTTACGATAATGACGTTCAATACGGATGTGAGCGTCAGTGACGTGTTTGACAATTTTTATAATCTGGTGACTGGCTCGAAAAAGCATTCGGGAACCATTATGGAAACTGCTTATTGCTTGGGGATATTCTTGGGCGTGATGGGATTCTACAACCATTTCAAGGGGAGCAAGATTCATGATGACCCCACGCCAATCCACATGGAGATGAGGAATTATGAGGAAGAGAAAAATAAGGCAATCATCAATGATGCGGATCGGGAGGGCAAGACGATTAAGTAATGGTGCATTGGGAGGGCTGGAATAGGGTAGAAACTTCCCCTCCGCAGGAAATGCAATGCAGAAATGAGGAAAATAGGATATGCTGATAGAAGTGGTGCAATGGATTATTTTGGGGATAGTGGGCTTTGCGGGGGGGCTGGCAGTGGCTGGCGGCGTCTTTGCCTTTATATCAATGCTGAAAGTGATTCCCAGATTGGCGGATCGATTGGGACAGGCCAGCCGTGTCTACCAGATAGAGACCACGATTGCCCTAGGGGGGCTGGCGGGTTCCGTCCTGACGGTCTATCAGGTGCACGTGGCCGTCGGATGGGTGGGCATGACCATATTCGGCCTATTTGCGGGGGTATTTGTGGGATGTCTTGCCATGGCTCTGGCAGAGACATTGAAAGTGATTCCCGTACTGTGCCAGAGACTGAATTTGAACACCGGACTACCGGTGGTGATTACGGCCATGGCCCTGGGAAAGATGGTGGGCAGTTTTGTGCAGCTGATGTTTTGGAGAATATAAGGAACGTAAAGTTCCTAAGAACGTAAAGTTCCTAAGAACGTAAAGTTCCTAAGGAGGTGCGATATGCAGGAAAAGGATAATACGGATCCAACCATAGAGGAGGTCATTCAGGAGAAAGATGACGAGGTGAAGAAGGAGAGATACAATGCCTATGTAGAAAATATGACGCCAAAGAATAATGGTTTTGCCAACTGCTTCAAGGCTTTCTTGGTGGGCGGGGCGATTTGCACCCTGGGGCAGGGATTTATTGAATTGTATCAGTATCTGGGCAATGGAAAGGAACTGTCCGGGCTGTATGGCACCCTGTCGCTGGTGTTTTTGAGCGTGCTATTTACCGGGCTCAATCTCTATCAAAAACTGGGGCAGTTCGGTGGCGCCGGCAGTTTGGTTCCTATTACGGGCTTTGCCAATTCCGTGGCATCTCCGGCGGTAGAGTTTCAGTCTGAGGGGGACGTGTTTGGCGTGGGATGCCGAATTTTTTCCATTGCAGGCCCGGTTATTTTATATGGTATATTCTGCAGCTGGGTTCTGGGAGTAATCTACTGGGGAGGCAAATGCTTTGCCTGGTGGTAGCATTTCATCGCTGAAAGCCTGCTTGGCTGCTATGAGTTCGGAGCCGTGAATAATATTAGATGCAATTATATGGGTAATATATCTCTAAATATCTCATATGCATGAGTGGGCGGATATGTTATCATGAAAGTAATGTATTGCCGGGGGAGAAGAGAGGAACGCATTGCAACAATATTATTTACTACAAGGAGGAAGTTGGATGAGATTGAAAAAAACGTTATCTGCACTGGGATTTGCCCTGATGCTGGGGGCGTTCGGTGCGGCGGCAGTCCTCTCGGCAGAGGGGGGGCGGATCGTACAGGCGGCAGAGCAGGTCAATCTGCCGGTTACCATGTCCCATGGAAGCGGCATGTATGCCGAAGGTTTTTCCCTGACATTAAAATGTCCGGGGGCTTCGGCAATTTATTATACATTGGATGGGAGCAGCCCTGTCTCCAGCAAGACCAGAACCAAGTATGAAGGTGCATTGTCCGTGGTGGACCGCAGCGGGGATGCCAATTATGTCACGGCAGTGGATCCGGTGAAGTTTGATACAGGCTATGCTGTCTGGGATTCTGCTACAAAGACTTTTGGAGATAGCAGGAAGGCTCCGGCAGACAGTGAGGTGGACAAGGGAACGGTAGTGAAGGCGGTGGCAGCAGATGCCGCCGGGAATTATGGCGCAGTGTCCACGAATACCTTTTTCGTGGGGACGGTGGCAGAACACATCCAGGGGGCGAAGGAGAGTGCCAGCGCAGCGGGGATTCCCCTGTCGGTGATGTCTATTTCCGTGGACTATGACGATTTGTTTGATTATGAAAAGGGGATTTATGTAAGGGGCAAGATTTTTGACGATTCCTTGAAGGCGTACATAGAAGAGCATGGTACTTGGAAGGTGAAAGATAAGGCGAGGAACATTCCGGGGAACTATTCTCAGAAGGGAAGGGATTGGGAGAGGAATGCCCATATTGATTATTTTGAGACGGATGGCACGAGGATGGACTGCAAGCTGCAGCAGGACTGCGGCATCCGCATCCAAGGAAACTATTCCCGCTCTGACCTGATGAAGGGGCTTCGCCTTTATGCCAGGGCGGATTATGGAGTGAAGAATTTCAAGTATCCTTTTTTTGCCGATGCCAAGGATGAAAAGGGAAATGTCATTGACAAGTACAAGAAGCTGGTTCTGCGCAATGGGGGCAACTACGCATTTTCCGGCACGAAGTACAATGATGCCTACTGGCAGAGCATGCTAAAGGATTTGGCTTGCGAGGCGCAATCTTCCAGGGCTTGCGTGGTGTATATTGATGGAGAGTACTGGGGGCTGTATCTGCTGCAGCAGGATTACGACGACAATTATTTCGAGGTGACCCATGGAGTGATTAAGGACTCTGTGGTGGTGTATAAAGCATCTGATGCGGAGGAGGACGAGGCATATGGCTATAAGCTGGATGAGGGGACTCTGCCGCAGGGCGTTACGGATAGCACTTATTATTATAAGGATTTGCTAAAGTTCTTTGAGACCCATGACCATCTGGTGAATAAATCAGACTATGACGCCTTTGCGAAATTGGTAGATCCCCAGTCGGTGATGGATTATTTCGCAGTGAATGTCTGGGTAAACAATAAGTGGGACTGGCCGGATAAGAACTGGTCCATGTGGAAGACCAATATGTTGGATCCTGCAAATAAATATGGGGATGGAAGGTGGCGTTTCTGCTTCTATGACCTGGATTTCGGCGGATGCAATGGCTCGGGAGATGCCAGGGTCAATACGATCAAGGAAGGAAATTACGAGACTGATGGAAAAGGCCTTCTGGGGCAGAATAAGACCAGACCCATGAATCCTGCACTGCAGTGTTTTATCCTGCTGATGAGCAATCAGGGATTTCGGGAGGATTTCAAAAAGGAACTGGCAGGGTTTGCCGATGCTACTTTTGAGAAGGATATGGCTCAGAAGAAGTTGGATCAGTTTAGAAATACTTACGAGCCGTTATTTAAGCAGTATTTTACTCGGTATTTCGGAGCCAGCGAGGCAGATGGCTGGTGCCGTGGCACGGCGACAGGCTATGCCAGCTACCAGTCGCTGAAAGATTTTGTCAGTCGGCGAGGTGGCTATATCTCTAGCATGAATGATTATCTGGATGAGTATTATAAGTATCTGGGACTGCCTGACCCGGGGGATGGCGCAGGGAATGGCGGCAATGACGGCAATGGCGGGAATGACGGCAATGCCGGGAATGGACAGGGTTCTGGCAGTGGTACCGAGTCCGTCAAGAAGACCATCAAGAAGTTGTCCGTCACGGCAAAGAAGGGCAAGAAGGTGATTCAGGTGAAGACCATCGCCAAGGCCAAGGTGACGGTATCATTAAATAAGAAGATTGCAAAGAAGGGCAGGAAGAAGGTGAAGAAGATTACCGTGACGGCTACCAAGAAGGGGGCGGTAAAGATCAAGCTGTCAAAGAAACTTGCCAAGGGCGTCAAGGTGAGGGTGCAGGTAAAGAAGAGCGGTTACAAGACCAAGAGCAAGACTGTGAAGGTAAAGTAGGATTGCGTAGAGGTGTTTCTTTTCGCTGTCGCTGCTGGCGTACTGTATCATTGACTTCAAATCATTGATATGCTATCCTAAATCATAGCGGTGTATATGGCGGACTGCCGCCGTTGGAATGGAATTGAACGAAACAGATGCAAATATTTGGGAGAAAGGCGCCGGAAATTCGGTGGAGTATAGCGAGATGCCAGTGACAGATTATTTAGAGAGAAATGCCAGCCTTTATACGGATGAGGTGGCATTGGTAGAACTGAATCCGGAGGAGAAGGACACTAGGAGAATTAGCTGGAAGGAGTATGGGCTGATAGAGCCCACAAGATTCGAGCCTTATCGCAGGGAGATTACTTGGGGCGTATTTGACGAGAAGGCCAACCGCTTTGCCAATATGCTTCTTGGCCGTGGCATTAAGAAGGGGGACAAGGTGGCAATCCTGATGTATAATTGCCTGGAGTGGCTGCCAATTTATTTTGGCGTGTTAAAGAGTGGCGCCATTGCAGTCCCGTTTAATTTCCGATATGATGCGGAGGAGATTTTGTACTGTGCGGAACTGGCGGAAGTGGACATGATTGTGTTTGATCCGGCGTTTATCGGGCGCATTGAGACTCATGCGGAGCGGCTGAGCAAGGGACGGCTTTTGATTTACGTGGGGGACAGCTGTCCCGGATTTGCAGAGAGCTACAGGGAATTGGTGGCAGACTGTTCCAGCAAGAGGCCGGAAGTAGAGATTACGGATGAGGATGATGGAGCCATTTATTTTTCCTCGGGAACGACGGGATTTCCCAAGGCAATATTACATAAGCACCAGAGTTTGACTCAGGCGGCAGAGATGGAGCAGAAGCATCATGCCACCGGGAGGGAGGATACGTTCCTGTGCATTCCGCCCCTGTATCACACGGGAGCCAAGTTCCATTGGATGGGAAGCTTGGTGGCGGGAAGCCGAGCCGTGCTCCTGAAAGGAACTAAGCCGGAGACGATTCTGTCGGCGGTGTCCAAGGAGAAATGTACGATTGTCTGGCTATTGGTGCCTTGGGCTCAGGATATTTTAGATGCTTTGGATCGGGGAGAGTTGAAGAAGGAAGACTATCGGCTGTCCCAGTGGAGATTGATGCACATCGGCGCCCAGCCTGTGCCGCCATCCCTGATTAAGCGGTGGAAGGAGCACTTCCCGAAGCATGACTATGATACCAATTATGGCTTGTCGGAATCCACCGGGCCGGGCTGCGTCCATCTGGGAATGGAGAATATCCATAAAGTAGGCGCTATTGGCGTGCCGGGATACCGCTGGGAATGCAAGATTGTGGATGAGGATGGCAGGGAGGTTTCCCAAGGCAACGTGGGAGAATTGTGCGTAAAAGGTCCTGGCGTGATGTCATGCTATTATAATAATGAAGAGGCAACGGCGGAGACGTTGAAAGATGGGTGGCTTTTCACTGGAGATATGGCGCTGCAGGATCAGGATGGGTTTTATTTCTTGGTGGACAGAAAGAAGGATGTGATTGTCAGCGGAGGAGAGAATATCTATCCGGTGCAGATTGAGGACTTCCTGCGACGCTATGAGAAGGTGAAGGATGCGGCGGTGATTGGATTGCCGGATCGAAGGCTGGGAGAGAAGACCGCCGCCGTTATAGAAGTAAAGGAAGATATGGAATGTACCAGGGAGGAAATTGTGGAATTTTGTCTGGGATTGCCTCGCTATAAGAGGCCGAAGGAATTTATTTTCGAGGAGATTCCCAGAAATGCCACGGGAAAGATTGAGAAGCCTAAGCTTCGCAAGAAGTATGGCGCGGATAACTTGGTGGGGAAAGAAACGATGGAGTAAATTCATGTAATATATATTTCAAAAATAGAGCCGGCAATCTGCGGCTCTATTTTTAACTTATAGGAAACTTCGCCACAGTGCCAGAAGTACGAGTTTTTTCGGCGCCATTTTGCAGTTTTTTTGCAAAATGTGTGCATTTCAATGTTGAGAGCGCAACGACTGGCAGTGGATTATAATGAAAAAATATGGTAATATGGACGCATGTTGTTAGCATTGGAATAATAATATAATGATGTTGGGTTCAAAAGGTATTTTGCCATCGACTGATGCGGCAGATTGCTGCATTGCTATCTGCTTTTGGCTTTGGCATCATTTCATGGAGGTTTGCGATGAAAGTAAGGGTTCCTTCCTATTATAAAAAATTCTCCTGTATTGCGGGGAAATGCGAGGATACCTGCTGCGCCGGGTGGGAGATTGATATTGATGAAGTTAGTTATGACTATTATCAGAAACTGCCCGGTGGTTTCGGGGAGAAGGTGCGGGGATGCATCAAGGAATCTGAGGGGAGTGGGGAAACTGCCTACGAGGCTCATGGGTTTATTCTGGGAGAGGGGAAGCGGTGTCCGTTTTTGCAGGAAGATGGGCTTTGCGAGATGATTCTCACCTTGGGGGAGGATGCCATCTGCGACGTGTGCACCTATACGCCTCGGAACTTTTTGGAGTATGGGGGCGTGAGGGAGATTTCCATCAGCCCAAGTTGCGGGGAAGCGGGCAGGTTGATTTTTGGCAGCCCGGAGAGGGTGGCATTTCTCACGGAGGAAGAAGAGGGGGAGCTGGATATAGAGGAGGAAGAGGAGGAAGTTCTTTTTGGTCAGAGCATTCGGGCTGCTAGGGATTATGGCCTGGACATCCTGCAGGAGAGGACGCATTCCATCTGGGAGAGGATGGGTGGATTTCTCTGTTATGGAAAGGAAGTGCAGCAGAGGCTGAATGGGGAAGATGTGGAGGGGATAGAAGGGCTCTGCAGTCAAGCGTTTTCTTATTATATTGGCCAGGCGGCAGGGATTGAGAAGAAATGGGAAGATGTGTCCGAGGGGCGGTATCGCTCTTTTTTGAAGCGTCTTACCACATTTTCCGGCTTGGATAGTATCAATGGGGAGTGGGAACAGTATCTGCTGGATATGCAGGCGGCTTTTGCGGGGCAGGATGGCGCTGGGAATTATGGGGAGGCGATGGCAGGCTATGACTTTCAGATGGAGGGAGAGCATCGAGAGTATGAGTGGGAACATTTGGCGGTATACCTTGCTTATCTCATGGTATCTAGGTGCGTGGATGATTGGAATTTCTGGGGAAAGGTGCAGTTTGTGGCGGTTTCCTGGCTGTTCGTGAGGGATATGGATGCGATGCGCTACTGGAAGAAGGGGCGATATGGCAGGGAGGACCGGGTGGATGTGATGCGGATATTTGCCAAGGAAGTGGAGCATTCCCAAGATAATCTGGATTATCTGGAGGAGGAGTTTCTCTTTGAGGAAGCATATACATGGGAGGAATTGATGGGGCAGATGAAGGAGTGGCCATGAAGGAGGAGTTGGAGTACAGGTAGATGCCAATGGAACAGGCTTGATATAGATGAGGAAGGAAGTGGGACATGGAGCGTCATGTGAATATGGAGGATATTTCCGATGGGAGGAAATACCGTCGGAGCGATATGGCAAAATTGGGATGTGGCGAGTGCGCAGGATGCAGCGCTTGCTGCCATAATGTGGGGGACAGCATCGTGCTGGACCCATGGGATGTCTTTATGCTTACCAGCCATTTGGACTGCTCCTTTCAGGCATTGATGGAGGGGAATCGGGTGGCGTTGGGGGTGGTGGATGGCTTGATACTGCCCCATATGCAGATTGAAAATGAGGAGGCTGGATGCTCCTTTTTAAATGGGGAGGGGCGATGCAGCATCCACGCCTTTCGTCCGGGCATGTGCCGTCTCTTTCCGATGGGGCGGCTGTACGAGGATGGTGGCTTTTCTTATTTCCTGCAGACGGAGGAGTGTCATGTGAGGAATCGTTCCAAGGTAAAGATTAGCAAATGGCTGGAGATTTCTGATTTGGATAGGTATGAAGGGTTTATTATCCAGTGGCATTATTTCTGCAAGGGGATTCAGGAGAATGCCAGGGACATGGAGGGGGAAGTGCTGAAGAATTGCAATATGTATGTGCTGCAGAATTTCTTCGTGGCACCCTATGATAAGAGGGATTTTTATCAACAGTTCGAGGAGCGATTGGCAAAAGCCAAGGCTGTGCTGGGGATGGCATAAAGCCATGAAGCCGCCATGTGCTGCAGCTGCGGTGGAACCATTTGCGTCATGCGATATGCGCGACTGCACAAAAAAAGGAAGGAGAATCAGATGAGGATACCAGATTTCTTGAAGAAGAATGATACGATAGGATTTATTGCGCCTTCTTTCGGCTGCAATATCCAGCCTTACCGCAGTGCCTTTGACAATGCCCAGAAGAAATTCCACTCGCTGGGATATGAACTTGCGCTGGGGCCGAATTGTTATGAGGGCAGGGGGATTGGCATCAGCAATACCCCGGAAAGATGCGGGGAGGAAGTGAATGACTTCTTCATTCGGAAGCCGGGGAAGGCGATTTTTTCCTGCGGCGGCGGGGAATTGATGTGCGAGGTATTGGATTACGTGGATTTTGAGGGGATTAGGCAGGCAGAGCCGAAATGGTATGTGGGGTATTCGGATAATACCAATCTCACCTTCCTTCTCGCCACCCTCTGTGACGTGGCATCCATCTATGGACCATGCGCCCCGGCTTTTGGGATGGAGCCATGGCACGCTTCCCTTGAGGATCTTATGGGGATTTTGACAGGGGATCGAAACCGTGTGTCGGGATATCCCCTGTGGGAGAGGGAATCAAAGAAGGACGAGGCGCACCCGCTGGAGCCATATCATGTGACAGAGCCAAGAATCCTGAAAATACATCAGGAGCAGCCCTATGCATCCATGGAGGGGAGATTGCTGGGGGGCTGCCTGGACTGCCTTGGCAAGTTGGTTGGCACAAGGTATGACAGGGTGGCGGAATTTGCTGATAAGTATCAGGAGGACGGTATCGTTTGGTATATGGAGGCTTGCGAGCTGAATGTGATGGACATCCGCAGGACATTGTGGCAGCTGGATCATGCAGGGTGGTTCCGGCATGTGAAGGGCTTTCTCTTCGGCAGGCCCATGTGCCATGGGGAGGAACTCTTCGGGCTGGATCAGTACCGGGCTGTGACTGGCATCTTGGAGAAATACCAAGTGCCCATTGTGATGGATGTGGATATCGGACATATTCCCCCCATGATGCCTATGGTGAATGGCGCCTATGGAAAGGTGGAGGCCGCAGGGAACGACATTTCTATTTCCTATTTTTTCTTGTAATTATATGGGGGATGGGTGTATACTATAGTTTTATGTTACTGTAAATAGTAACACCCATATAGTGCAGCGAATAGCATAATTGGGTTGACAGTGGAGAGGATTTGCACTATTGTATTATGTGAGTGGTACAAAGGCGTATGATCAAATGACTTTGATTTTGCGGAATCATTTAGATAAGGAACTGTTAAAAAATACGCAGTTATCAACAGTTCCTTAGAGAAAGGAAGAGGGAAATGCCAAAATTTAGCGTAAAGAAACCTTTTGTGGTTTTGGTGGGGGTGATTATCCTTCTGGTGCTGGGATATGTGAGTTTTACGAAGATGACCACAGACTTCCTGCCCCATATGAATATGCCCTACATGATTGTAATCACAACCTATCCCGGCGCTTCGCCGGAAAAGGTGGAGACAGAAATTACAGAGATGATGGAAAGCACCGTGGGCATGGTCAACGGCGTGAAGAATGTCACTTCCACTTCCTCGGAAAATTCCAGCATGGTTTCTCTGGAGTTCGAGGAAGATACCAATATGGATGCGGCGATGGTCAAGGTGTCCTCCGCAGTGAATCAGATTGAACTGCCGGATACAGCAGGAAAGCCCATGATCATGGAGATTTCAGCAGATATGATGGCTACCATGATGGCAAGTGTTGACTATGATGGCAAGAAGGGCTACGAACTTTCCAAATTTGTTGAGGATCAGGTGGTTCCGGAACTGGAGCGGGAGGATGGCGTGGCCAGCGTAGGGCTTTCCGGCATGGTGGAAAAGTCCGTGGAGGTCAAGCTGAATCAGGATAAGATTGACGAGATCAATGGAAAGGTGCTGGAAAAGACCAACAAGACACTAGCCAAGGCAAAGAAAAAATTAGACAAGGCAAAGAAGAAGCTGGATGAGGGAAAAGACAAACTGGACTCCCAGCAGGATAAGCTGACTTCCCAGCAGGAAAAGCAATCTACGGAACTTGCAAAGTATAGCAAGATGATGACGGAAGCCCTTGCCACCAAGCAGGCGTACTCTTCCGAACTCACCAGCCTGAAGGCGAAGCAGTCTGCCCTGAAGGCAGAAAAGAAAGCCTACAGCAAGAACAAGATTGTGTCGTCCTACAATGGAATGAACAAGGGATTTGCAGCAGTGCAGGCGACCTTCCGGGAGGGGGGTGCAGCCTACCAGCAGATATATCAGGCCATCTATCAGCAGATTTTGATAGCGGTGGTGCAGAGCCAGATGGATAGCCAGGGCGTAAAGGTAAAGGTCGATGGGGACAATGTCAATACATATTTGAATAAACTGCCGGAAAGCGCAGCCTCTGCCATCAAGGAGGCGGCAAAGGCTCAGGCGGGAGAGCAGGCGAAGAGCCAGACAAAGAGCCAAGCGGATGCCCTGCCTAAGAATGTGAAAGATGCCATTGACAGTCCCTCCAAGCTGAGCGCTTATAAGAAGCTCCTCGCCAAGCAGGGGCAGAGCAAGGTGGCAAAGCAGATGACGAAGAAGAACCTGCAGTCCCTGTACCAGATTGTGAAGGTGAGGATTCCTCAGATTGACACGGCTCTGGGCAATTTGAAGACTGAGATCGTGGTGGCGGAAAATGTGCTGAAGCAGGTGGAGAAATCCATCAAGAAGGCAGAGGGGAAATACGAGGAGATCGAGGCCGGTAAAATCACGGCGGCAGCAGCCTTTGGGTCTGCCAACGCCCAGATGAGCAGTGCCAAGAATACGATAAAAAATAGCGAGAAAGAATTGGAAGCGGGGATGGATTCCTACAAGAAGTCCAGGAAAGAGGCCCTGAAAAATGCCAATCTGGATAATCTCCTTACTATGGAGAAGATTTCCGGCATTCTCATGGCAGAAAACTTTTCCATGCCTGCCGGATACATTAGCGAGGATAATACCCAGTACCTGATTAAGGTGGGGGATGAGTACGACAGCGTGGACGCCATGAAGGAGACGGTATTGTGCAAGATTGATGATATCGGAGACATCCATCTCTCAGATGTGGCAGACGTGACGTTGATAGACAATGCGGAAGAGTCCTATGGGCGGGTGAATGGAAATGATGCCCTGCTTCTCAGCATATCGAAGTCCAGTACGGCGGGCACTTCCGATGTGTCAAAGGACTGCAATAAGAAGATGCAGGAATTGCAGAAGAAATACAAGGGACTGCGATTTACCAATCTGATGGATCAGGGGGAGTACATCGAGCTGATTGTGGACAATGTGCTGTCGAACCTATTATGGGGAGCCGTCTTGGCGATTCTGGTGCTGATTGTGTTCCTGAGGGATGTGCGCCCCACGGTGGTGGTAGCCTTCAGCATTCCTCTCAGCGTGTTATTTGCTGTGGTGCTGATGTATTTCACCAATATTACGCTGAACATCATCTCCCTGTCCGGCTTGGCCTTGGGCGTGGGCATGCTGGTGGATAACTCCATCGTGGTGATAGAGAATATCTACCGGCTAAGGAGCAAGGGCGTGTCCGCCGCCAGAGCCGCAGTGATGGGGGCGAATCAAGTGGCGGGGGCGGTGTTTTCCTCCACATTGACTACCATCTGCGTCTTCCTTCCCATCGTCTTTACGGAGGGCATGACCAGGCAGATCATGCAGGATATGTGCCTGACTATCGGCTACAGCCTGACGGCGAGCCTCGTGGTGGCTTTGACGCTGGTTCCCTGCATGGGCTCCACGCTGCTAAAGAAAGATAAAGAGCGGAAACATCGCGTATTTGATGCCATTACGGCAGTGTATGAGCGGGTGTTGCGATTCTGCTTGCGCTTTAAGTTCGTGCCCATTGTGGCGGCCGTGGCGTTATTGATCTTCTCTATCTGGCAGGTGACTAGGATGGGAATCGTATTTGTACCGGACATGGGAAGCGAGCAGCTCTCTGCCGCTTTGACTATGGATGCGGAGACGTCTCAGGAGGAAGATTATGCGCTGGCTGATAAGATCTCTGCTGACATGCAGAAGATCAAAGGCGTGGATAAGGTGGGCGTTATGAAGGGCAGCGTCATGACCATGTCCTCTGCCAATGCCGACAAGCAGTTCAGTTTTATGCTTCTGCTGAAAGAAGAATATGCCAATGATAATAAAAAAATTGCGTCAAAGCTGGAGAAAATCTTCCAGAAGTATGAATGTCAGGAGTTTCAGGTATCGGATTCCAACATGGATATGTCTAGTATGATGGGATCCGGACTGGAAGTGAATATCTTCGGAAAGGACACGGAGAAACTGGTGAAGATCAGCGAAGACGTAATGGGAATGGTTAGGGACATGAAAGGCTTCAAGGAGCCGGAGAATGGGCAGGAGGATGGAGACAAGGTCGTGGCTATCAGGGTGAATAAGGATAAGGCCATGCGGTTGGGGCTTACAGTGGCTCAAGTATACCAAGAACTTTCCGGAAAGCTCACCACGGAAAAGAAGTCCACCACCCTCACCATGGATGACGAGGAGTACGAGGTGAAAATCGTGGACGACAGGGAGGAACTGAATACATCCAACCTGATGAACTATAAGTTCGAGACTACGAAGACGAACGATAAGGGAGAGCAGAAGAAGGAAAAGCATAAATTAAGCGAGTTTGCGAAGATGGAGGAGAAGAATGGCGTGGCCTCCCTCACTAGGGATAATCTGGTGAATTATATTCGGGTGAGTGCGGAGACAAAGGATGGATACAATACCACGCTGCTTACCAGAGACTTGCAGAAAAAGCTAGATAAATACAAGGCGCCCGATGGCTACACTCTGGAGATTGGCGGAGAGTCAGAGACGAATATGGAAATGGTCACCAGCATGCTGCAGATGATAGTCCTAGCCATCGTATTGGTATATTTAATCATGGTGGCGCAGTTTCAGGGACTGCTATCGCCCTTCATCGTTCTCCTGACAATTCCTCTGGCATTTACCGGAGGCTTGCTGGCGCTGCTCATTACCGGGGAGCAGCTTTCCGTCATGGCCATGATGGGATTCCTAGTGCTGTCTGGCGTGGTGGTAAATAACGGTATCGTGTTTGTGGATTATGTCAATAAGGTGCGGCTGAGCGGCGTAGAGAAAAGAGATGCCCTAGTGGAGACTGGAAAGACCCGCATGCGCCCCATTCTCATGACGGCCCTGACCACAATCCTCGCCATGTCAGTTATGGCGGTGAGCACGGATTCCACGGCGGCCATGGGCAGGGGAATGGCGATTGTCACTATCGGCGGATTGGCGTATGCCACACTGATGACCCTGTTTATCGTACCCGTGTTCTATGATATCTTCTATCGCAGGAAATTGAAAAAGATAGATTTGGGAGACGAGGATTCTCTGGACGAGGTGGACGATATCGTATAAATGGGTTCGTAGGCTTTTTTAAGAGGGAATGCATTGATTTGCATTCCCTTTTTTGGAGTATAATTTTGGTAAATCCGAGCCATAATGGTATTAAAAACAAAATGGAGGGATGTTTGTATGGCTTGTAAGGAAAAAGGGAAACAGAGTATTTGTTTTGAGAATCCGCCCGTTATCAAAGGGGCAGCATCCATTGTCAGTCAGAAAGAAGGCGAGGGGCCTTACGGACAATATTTTGACGTGATAGAGGAGGATGCCAAGCTGGGGGCAGAGACTTGGGAGGAGGCGGAGGGAAAATTTCAGGGAAAAGTGGCAGAACTGGCAATTAAGAAATCCGGCCTGAGTAAAAGCGAAATACGCTATATGGTGGCGGGGGATCTTCTGGGACAGCTGATGGCTTCCTCTTTTGGCTTGATTGATTTGGACATCCCTCTTTTCGGCGTGTATGGCGCATGTTCCACCATGGGAGAGTCTTTGGGGGTGGCTGCCATGATCGTGGAGGGGGGATTTGCAGATCATGTGGTGGCAATCACCTCCAGTCATTTTGCCAGTGCGGAGAAGCAGTTCCGCTTTCCGCTGGGATATGGCAATCAGCGCCCTAAAGCGGCCACATGGACGGTGACCGGCAGTGGCGCGGTGGTGCTGTCTGCCTCTAAGAGGTGCCAGGAATTGGAGGAGCGTGAGGAGAACGAAAGTCTCAGCAAGGAAGCGATGGCAGAGGAAGGAAAGGTCAAAATCAAGGGGATTACCACGGGGAAGATTGTGGATTTTGGCGTGAAGGATAGCATGAACATGGGAGCATGCATGGCTCCTGCAGCGGGTGATGTCATTGTTCAGAACCTGATTGATTTCGGCTATCAGCCAGAACATTATGACAAGATTATTACCGGGGATTTGGGAATGGTGGGGAAAGACATCCTCATAGACTATGTGCGGGCAAAGGGATATGATATCTCGGATCAGTACATGGACTGCGGCATTGAAATCTACTCCCGGGAGCAAAATACCCAGGCGGGAGGAAGCGGGTGTGGCTGCAGCGCAGTGATGCTGGCGGGATATATATTGAAAATGCTGGAGAGCGGGGAGTGGAAGCGGGTGCTCTTCGTGCCTACGGGTGCTCTGCTCTCGCCGGTTAGTTTTAACGAGGGGAATAGCGTGCCCGGGATAGCCCATGGGGTCATGCTGGAAAAGTGACCGGGAAAAGATTTCGAGGGGGGATATCCAAGGCGGAACAGTTTGTGCCGATGTAGTTGGACGTAATTGGAAGCGAGAAAAATAGGAGACGAAATAGGCATAGAAAT
>CASGVX010000004.1 GCA_949346185.1 uncultured Lachnospiraceae bacterium | reverse complement strand
CCTCTGTTCTTATAGATTTTCCCCCGCTCTGGCGTAATCCTCTTTCCCTTCATGCCTTTTTCCTCCTCTGCGTAAAAACTGACACCCTGCAATCCTGTCCCTGGATAACGCTTTAATTCAATTTCACCTTATAGCGAAGACGCTGCATGTTTGCACGTCTTCGCTTTGCGTTAATTTTCAGTATAGTTTCATATAAGCGTCTGCTTTCTTCCTTTGACAATCCTTCTGTAACCATCAGTATATTTATTTTTTTCATGTTATCCCCCCCTCCTTCTAAATTTGGCTTTCCATCGCTTCGCCTCCTCATGACTTGCCAGAATGTTCCTCTTATCCTATAATCTTCATACAGGCTACTGTAGCAGCCGAGTACTCAAGAAAGGAAATATCTACTATGAAGAGATTCAACTACGCTCTTTCCCATGCTGACATAAAGGCATTATTGTGTACCTTGGAACTGATGCCCTCCCTCGGTGCCGCATTTACTGATGATTCCATCCAGCAAAGCATAAACATATCATGCTGCATGTCTGCTTCTGATAAGTTACTGAACCATCATACGGACTTTACCCCTAACGAAATCCGTGTGATGGCTGCCTCTCTTTCATTAGCCAAAATGGTTCTATCAAATGAAGTCAAGGCATCACAAGCAGACAAGGCACTTCTAAAAGAGCATCTTTTTACAATTAACAAACTTGACCCTATCTTCGATGCGGTTTTTCACTAACATAGGAAATGTTCACAATGAGTTCATCAGGGCTTATATTGGTATTCACCTTGGCTATCAACTTAGCCAAGGTGCATTCACTGCCTTCCTTAGCCTCTGCGCTTCCTATGACTTCTGTTTCCAACACGCTACCTCCTCCCTTCTAAATTTGGCTTGCCATCATCAGACCGCAGAGAGCCACCCGAACAGTGACAGCCTTAACGGCCGTTTCGGCTTGCTATGACGTGATTCTTTCCAGAATCGGAAGGGCTTTTTCTGCAAGCATTTGCTTCCTCTTCATCATCTTTGACTTTGCAGTTCTTCTAAGTGCTGCCTGTGCAGATTTTACGTTCCTTACTCCGCTGCTGGCCGCATCGTGCAGGATCACAACCTCCTCTTTATTCAACTCGACTGCCTTCAACGTCTCTTCATTGACGCTGTAATCATGCTTGTCCTCCGGGTGCGCATCCTCGCAAATCGGGATATACTCGCCACCCCCGATTTCCGGAATGTTCCAAACATCGAATCCTGCCGGGATTTTCTGAACGATTTCAAAATTGTGAATCTTTCCATAACCATTATCTGCTAATACTCTTACGTTTTTTATTTCTTCTCTTCTCATTGTTTTGTACCTCCCTTTGTTTGTTGACTATGCATCTATTATATTCCCTATAATCAACATTGTCAACTCTTTTTTGTGATTTTTCGTATTTTTGTTGACAATGCATCATTGCAATGGTATTATTGGGTTACTGGAAGGAGGTGAATACATTGGGTTTAGGAGAACGATTACGAAAAGTACGCAAAGCTTTCGATCTCACTCAACAAGAATTAGCAGATAAGATTGGTAGCAAAAGGAACACTGTAGCAACTTATGAAATGGGTAGAACAAATCCAAGCACAGCAATCATCACTCTAATTTGCAGAGAATTTAACATCAATGAAGAATGGCTAAGATACGGCACTGGCGATATGTTCCAAGAAGAATCCACTTTTTCTTTGGATGAATACGCTACTGCCCACCATTTAACCGATATCGACATCAAAATTCTTCGGCTATACATGGAACTGGACGAAACCACCAGAAGAAACCTTCTGGACATGCTCAAGAAAGCATTTGCTCCAGAGGAGGGCAGTGCCTATGACAAAGCACCAAAGAATCCAACAGAACTGGAGCGTCTATTTCCGCCGATTGACATTAGCGATGCTGATTCAAATACTGGATAACGCCCGCCAAAGATGCTACATTAAGATTATCAATTTAGTATTGTCGGCAAAATCCATATTGTAGTATAGCGTTTTCGTCTTTCGGTAATATAAGGCGAATACGCTTTTGTCACGGTAGTTTATGTATTTTCTAATCATGCAATCCCCTCCTATATGTGGCGGGCGTACATACCATTATAAAATTAAGGAAAATTTCTAAGAAATGTAGTTGATTGTTGTATTGCAAACTTTTAAGGAGGATTATAGATGACAACAAACGATCGAGCAAAATTTTATGAAAAACCTTGGTTCTGTATTCTTATGCTAATTTTTTTCGCACCAGTAGGAATCTACTTTTTATGGAAGTATAAACACTTCTCGAAGAATATTAGTATTTTACTGACCGTTGCATCAGCAGTATTTTTCTTCTTTGCACTAATTACACCTACGGAAGATGATTTGTCGGAAAACTCATTTGTCGAAACTTCAACCGAGACTGCAAAAAATGATTCGACAAAATCCAGTGACAAGGCAACGCCTGATATTACGACAACCCCCGACAACACATCAGCACCTGAAAGCACAGCTACGGCTGATAGCACAACCACACAAAGCAATAAAGTAACAAATGCTTCAAAGAAAAAAAGCACAAAAAAACCTACTAAAAACACTCCACCAAAGCGCAAGGACGCTATTGGCAAATCAAATAAAGATGTATCCAAATTTGATGATTTCACTGTGATATCTGCAAGGAATGACACCACAGGAAAATGGAAAGTTTGCAGTATTGCCGAAAGTGCATTTGACGTGCCAAAATATGCATCAAGTTACTATAAGAAATATTTTAAAAGTAATGATGAAGTGCATTTTATTGTAAATTTCACCTCAAAAACCACCACACGCATTACTTGCCTGACTAATTTTCTAGATATTGCCATTCATGAATATGTTGACAAAGAGGAACATGATGCCAAAGTTTTATGTAGCGGGCAACTCCTCAATGAATACCATGTATATCTTGACAATGGCGATGTTGAGAAAATTCAATAATATTACAAGTATACAAAAAATAACCGCCCCACTTCCGTAGGACGGCATTTGAACCTATAACATAGACTGTTATAATTTCCCTCGACAAGTTAATTATAACATAAGTCTATGAATTTGCATAGGCTTATTTTTTATACCCTTTTTGAGAGGAGGAGCAACATGAAATTACCGAATGGTTACGGATCTGTGAAAAAACTATCCGGCAAACGCCGCAGACCTTGGATTGTCACCAAAACAATCGGCTGGGAAATCGACGAGACCACCGGCAAAGAAAAGCAAAAGAAAAATATTATTGGATACTATGCTACCAGGCAAGAAGGTCTCCAGGCATTAGCCGATTATAACAGCAATCCATACGATATTGATGCCGCAAAGGTTACTTTCAGCGAGGTGTATGAAAAATGGTCAGAGCAGAAGTTTAATGATATTTCAGAAAGCAATATAAAAGGATACAAGGCCGCCTACAAACTTTGCTCTCCACTATATGATATACGTATGGCTGACATAAAACTTAGTCACCTTCAAGGAGTTGTTGATAATTCTAACAAGAATACGCCAACCCTAAAAAAATTAAAGGTGCTTTTCCGACAGATTTTTGAATACGCTGTCATACACGAAATCATTACGCAAGATAAAAACATTGCTACTTACGTAAACATAGCAAGTGCTGGCAACCCTAATAAAATTGACCGAGAACCATTCAGCCAAAGAGAAATTGATATTATATGGAAAAACGAAAATTGTAATGAATATATGAGCATCATCCTAATGCTGATTTATAGCGGATGCCGAATCTCCGAACTGCTAGATCTAAAGAAATCAGACGTGCACTTAGAAGAACAATGGTTCCGTATCCGCCACGCCAAAACCTTGGCCGGCATACGTGCCGTTCCAATTGCAGATAAAACCTTAACGTATTTCAAGTTCTGGTATGAAAAAAACGACTGCGAATATTTGCTAAGCACTCCCCAGGGATGCCATTTTGATTACAGAAACTACTATGATTGTTACTGGAAGCCCCTGATAAGCGAGTTAGGCATGGAACACCGCCCTCACGATACCCGACACACCTGCATCAGCCTCCTGGCTACTGCCAAGGTGCAACCAACGATAATAAAAAAGATTGTTGGACACTCTGGTGCGCAAACTCTGACCGAACGTGTCTATACGCACCTTGATATTAAGGAACTGCTAGATGCAATTAATCAAATATAGAAGCAGGGACAACGCATATAAAGCAGAAAAGCCACTCCACATTGATCCGGCCAAAATTATGGGGTGGTTTTTCTATTCATGCATATCTCAAAAATGTTCCCTACTCGTTACCTACATGTTCCCTACAGTAATTTTTTTGTACAAATTCGCAATGTTCCGTGACGTTTCCACACATAGAAAAACCCCCGGAAACTTTGCATTTCCGGGGGATATCCCTCTCTCGCAATATCCAAGCGAATTATCTCTTGGAGAACTGAGGCGCTCTACGAGCTTTCTTAAGACCGTATTTCTTGCGCTCCTTCATACGTGGGTCGCGCGTCAGATAACCAGCCTTCTTCAATGTAGGACGGAAATCCTCATCTACCGTGAGAAGCGCCCTAGCAATGCCATGTCTGATAGCACCGGCCTGACCGGTAAATCCGCCGCCGCGGACTGTAATCTTTGCATCATACTTATCCGTTGTATTTGTAGCCTCCAGAGGCTGGCGAATGATAATTTTCAAGGTCTCAAGACCAAAATAATCATCAATGTCTCTCTTATTTACCGTAATCTTACCGGTTCCCGGCATCAAATATACTCTAGCAACACTGCTTTTTCTTCTTCCTGTTCCATAAAACTTTGCATTTGCCACTTTCATATCCTCCTCTCAATTATCTTTCCTTGATTTCCAATACTTCCGGCTTCTGTGCTGCCTGCTGGTGCTCTGGCCCAGCATATACATGAAGCTTCTTCAACATCTGACGACCCAGCGGTCCCTTCGGAAGCATGCCCTTCACTGCATGAGTCAGCACATACTCAGGTTTCTTATCAAGCATTTCCTTGAGGGTAGTTTCTTTCATGCCACCCACATAATCTGAGTGGTGATAATATATCTTCTGGTTCAATTTCTTGCCAGTTACCTTAATCTTTTCAGCATTTACGATAACCACATAATCGCCTGTATCCATATGCGGTGTATAAATAGGCTTATTCTTGCCTCTTAAAATATTCGCAACTTCAGATGCAAGACGACCTAATGTATGACCGTCAGCATCGACAACATACCATTTCCTTTCAATCGTGGATGGGCTAGCCATAAAACTTTTCATCCCAGTACCTCCTAACTTAATCCTATATTTTTTTCAAACTCATTGCGTCTGATTGCTCATACCGGGGCTTATGGTCAGCTTTCACACGCCACATCTAATGATTTTATCACACGGAATTATGCTTGTCAAACATTTTCTTCTTCAAATACTAGAAAATCCTAGAAAATATTGTATGTGGTGTCTATTCACAGTCATTTCTAGAAATTGACTGTGAAGGCCGTTTATAGTAACAAGCAACGCTTTCAGCGTTGAAATGCACACATTTTGCTAGTGTACCGTATCATTGATATCTGGCAAAACTCCGTAGAATTATTTTTCAACGACAAGACGTTTGAGGGAGGCGATGCAGTGGCATCATTGACCGAAAACAACGCAGTTCGATGGAAAATTAGACTAGGAGGTTTGGCTCAATGTCTACGATGAACGGCGAAGCCGTGCATCGCAATAAAATCAAAGACCTGTCTGATTGGTTTCAGACAGGTCTTTTTCCGTTCTACTTGAACTGCCAGGAGACAAAGTCTCTCACGGAACCGTCAAATTCAATATAGAGATCGTGCTTGCCAGTAATGGATTTGGCGGGGACGGAGATGGATGCATCACCGTCTTCATCAAATTTCACCGTAGTGCTTGCGATTTCCGCACCATCCAGGCTATCAGCACATATGCGCAGATTGACCGTCCCCTTGGAGTATCCTTTCAGGGAAGCTTGGAAGGTGGCGGGGGAAGTATCTCCAAAATCTGCCCCTTTGATGCTGAGCCAACTGTACTGGTAGTCCTTTCTGGATTTTACTGCTTCCATGCGGGCACCATTTTCCGGTATGACGTAGTCAGTAACTTCCTTGCCGCCTTTGTTTTTTGTAACCACGGTGGAGTGGATGGAATTCATGCCGGCATTGTTGGAAGATACTAGGCCGGAGACCTTCTGGTATGGGTCGAAATTTTTCAGTTGGGGAACGCCAGCGAAATCCTGCTGAATCAAACCCAAAGTTCCATCTTGATTTACCTGCAGTTTATTTACATGGGTGCTTCTTCCTCCAAAATGGATGCCCATCTCCGTCTTCAAGGTCATGGTGTGGTAGAACATGTAGTATTCATTTTGGAACTGCATTATGCTGTGGTGATTATTTGCCCACACACCTTCTCCATTTGCATCTTTGAATACGTTGCCACAGTTGGGAAGGACTTCTCCAGCATAAGTATATGGCCCCATGGGGGAGTCTGCCACCATATATGCGATAGAGCATTGGCTCAAATTCTTGTATTCTCCATTTCTCTGGTTCCAGTCGGAGCAATAGGAGAAGTAATATTTGTCGCCAATTCTGTTGATGCCCGAATCTTCAAAGAAATAAGGTGCTTCGATGACTGCCTCCTCCCCGGTGAAAGAGAGCATGTCGTCAGAAAGCTGGCGGATGCGGGGATAATGCTTCTTGTCGGGACCGCGGTCGCAGTCAGCACCCCACACCAGATAGGATTTTCCGTCATTGTCTGTGAAGACGGCGGGATCCAAGGGATCTGCACTGGATGTATTTGCGGCATAGGGGCCAATCAGAGGCACCTTCTTTTCATCTCGGAATGGTCCCACGGGAGAGTCTGCTACGGCCACAGCGATCTGGTATCCCCCATTGGTGTAGTAGAGGAAGAACTTGTCCTTTCCGTTGATTTTCTTGTAGGCGACGCAGGATGCCCAGCAACAGCTGGTATAGGAGTTGACGCCTTCCTTTCCTGCAATGTCAAAGGTACCGTGGTCTGTCCAGTTTACCATGTCATCTGAGGAGATGATATGTACGCTTGTTATGTAGCCGTATTTATTATCGCCTTCATCTCCTTGGCCAGCATGTTCTTGGGAATCATTAGACATATACACGTAAACCCTGCCATTGTATTCGATGGCAGTGGGATCGCTGGCAAAACTGTTGGCTAAGATTGGATTGTTGGCATCCATGCCCTTGTAGGATCTGGCAAATTTCTGTGCTGGAACCACGTTGGGGTCGTCAGGAGCCTCAGTGGGAACCAATGTAGGTTTTGCCGTGGGGCTTGGCGTAGGTGTTGCCGTGGGAACGGCTGGGGAAGTGATTCCAGGCTTTGAACTGGAAGATGGGACTGCAGTGGACTTGGAGGGCGACGAGGTCGCTGCTTCTTTTTTCTTCACAGTCACGGATATCTTCACGGTGACGTTCTTTTTCTTTTTGCCCTTCATATAAGTGATTTTGCAGGTGACTTTGGTTTTTCCGGCTTTTACTCCGGTAATTTTCCCCTTATTTACCTTGGCTATTTTCTTATTTTTACTTTTCCAAGTGACTTTTTTGACCTTTGTCTTGTTCTTCTTCACTTTGACCGTCTTAGTGCCCTTTACTTGCACCGTCACCTTTTTGGTGCTGACAGTGGGAACTTTTGCCTTTGCCTCGGCATTCTCTGTGGGAAGAGCTGCAGAGATTATCATGGATGCCGCCAATAGGCAAGCTACAACTTTTTTGTGCATTCTATTCATGGTAGCTTATCCTCCTTTTTAAATATGCTGTCCTAGATTGATTAGGATAGGTTTAATTAATGGCAATTTGGGACTCTGTATTGACCCTTGCGGCAAATACATATAGCAATGCATTTCCTTATTTCTTGAGTTTCATCTTTTTCCCAAATCCCGTTTTCTTACTAAACAATTTCTTATACTTCTTATATTTCTTTTTCGGTACCCTAATCTGCGCTTTTGTTGCAATATTGCCAACGGCCTTCTTCCCCACCTTTGCCAGTTTAGCAGACCGTATCTGAATCTTTCTCAATGATTTGCATCCATAAAACGCCTTTTCCCCAATCTGGGTGATATTTTTCCCCAGCGTAACACTCTTAATCTTTTTATTCCCCTGAAATGCTTTTTTGCCTATCCCCGTCACAGAATATTTCACTCCCCCCACCGTTATCGCATCTGGCACTGTGACTTTGGTTTTCTTCGCATTGCATTTCAAATAGGATGCCGTTCCTTTCTTTGCATCCGACTTCGTAATCTGATATTTGCCCTGAGAGGCACTGTCGGAAACAACCGCTCCCTTTTTCAACGGCGCAGGAGAAGTCTTCGGGCTGCCTGTGGGCTTTGGCTGGACGCCACTGCCTCCCGGCGTGTTCGTAGGCTTTGGTTGGTCATCGCCTCCCCCATTTTCATCCGGCGTATCTGTCGGTACCGCCAATACGGGCTCTTTCCCATCCGGGGATTTCAATATGGTATCGTCATCATAGCGCATATCTGACAACGTGAAATACACCTCGATTACCGTAGGTTCCGGCACCTTCTTAAAAGTCAGCCTATTGCCTGTGGAATCCACTTCCTCTTCCACGATAGCGTAATCTCCCCAAGCGTTGATAGGATTATTCGTATCTATGACGTGGTTTGACTTCACCAGAGGATATGCCTTTTCCTTGTCTGCTATGGCAATCGTTCTGTCGTTAATGCGGATACACTGGTAAGAAATATTTCCAGACTTTAGGACAGACTGAGTAATCTTTCCCTCGTCCACATCCACATCTTTCAAATAGATTGCTCCCGCATTGTTGATCGTAGTTACGCCAGCAGCCTTGGCACGGTCCGTCAAATCCGTGGAGCAATCAAACTTCACGCAATACTGTCCTGGCCCCTGCACCGTAATCACCTCTGTAGACATCACGTCATCATAAAACTCATGGGCATTGTCATTATAATAAATATGGAGTGCCAGCCGGAATTGGCTGTTGTCCCAGGGTGCGTCTTCCACAGCAACCGGAACCTTTTTGGAATAACCCGTGCTGGAAACGATGACAATATTCGTGCTTCCCGCACTTACGCCAGTCACCTTCCCCAGGGAAGACACCGTGGCCACACTTGTGTCTTCTGAATAATATCCCAGAGAAGCACTGCAATTTTCGGTTCCTACTCTGGCATTGAGGAAGCAGGCATGCCCCATGTATGCCGTCACTCCACTGTCCCCCGCCCCTACCAGAATATTGTCACAGGCAGTTCCTTCCTGCGCTGTCACGGTCACTTTGACTTCCTTTGCCACCGTGCCATTCTGGGCATAGGCGGTTATCACAGTTTCTCCCACGCCTCTTCCTCGAATCATCCCCTGATAAACCGTGGCAATGCGGGAATCAGCTGTCTTCCACAAAATCACATCGTTGTGCCCTGCAGGCTGCACCTCGGAAACCGCCATCTGTACAGAACTATTGCAAGCCAGCGTAACGCTTCCCTCTATCTGGAAATCAGTGATTGGCGTAATCTGGGTTCCCGCCGTGACTTTCGCAATATCCGTCTGGGTAAAAAATCCTCGCATCAGGGCATAGGATATGGTCTCATATCCCTCGCGAATGATACTTTTCTTTCTATCTACTAGAGCAAAGGCATTGTTGTCCACGCCGCCATCATCCCAATATACCCCCACAATCTGATACTTCTTTGCCAGGATATTTACCCCCTCGCAGTACAGCTCTCTCTGGGGCGTATTGTCCTTGTCCACTGCGCCGTACTCTCCCAGCACCACAGGAATCCCCTTAGACACATAATTTTCATTTAATCCTATAAAATTATTTTCATAGCAATCTACCACATCAGAAAGCTTGATATCATTGTCATCCCGACTGGTACCGTTCAAGCATTTGTTCACTGGCGCATAGTCATGTACCGCAAGCATGAGCCGTGGATTTTCCAATGTATCTTTGGGCATCTGAAACCCATATTTCTCTGCATGGTTGGCAACGTCAATCCTAGTACCCCAAGGGGGAATGCTGAGCCAACGCTTACTGTTATTGCTGCCAGTACCTCGCACTGTATCCACGAATATCTGATTCGCCTTATTGATATTTACGCCGAACTGCGTCCCTGCCTCTTCCTGGCTCCATTTGCCTCCCTGGATTTCATTCATGCTCTCGAATATCAAATGCTCGTCATAGTTCTTAAATCTCTCCGCTATCGTCTTCCACAGACCACGGAATTTATCCCATACCTTGTCCAGTTCAGCACCTTCCAGTTTCAAGTTGAACCAATACATAGCTTCAGCCCCGTCATGGTGCATATTCAGGATGACATACATATCCTGCTCGATACAATAATCCACCACATCCTGCACCCGATTCATCCAAGACTCCCGCACGGAATAGTCCGCATTGATCATATTTCCCCAAGTGACAGGCACCCGCACTGTATTAAATCCCATGTCGTGCACTGTCTTGATCGTTTCCCTCGTGGTAACTTGAGGCTGCCAAGCCGTTTCCGAAGGAGTTAGGCCAGTATGTCCATCCAACGTATTTCCCAGATTCCATCCAGTTCCCATTTCCCGGATAATCTCATCAGAAGATAGATTCCGAAATACCGCCGGATTGTCGGGCGTGATGACCTCGTCCGTTTTCTGTGGCAATTTTACGGCAGATTCCCGAACCTGCCTCGCCGCCCTTGCCTGCATATTGGCACTTCCCAAAATACAGGATAGGGCCACCGCACCCAGCGTAAGGATGCTCATGCACTTCTTTGCGCATTTCCTCATAAAATTCCTCCCTTTCATGTTATTTTCTGTTCTTGATCCAATATAGCCCCATTATATTTCATATCCATTATAAACACAATCTCTTTCGTTGCTTTCTTTATGTACATTTTTGCTCTATGTTACGATTCACGGCTTCGCCGTTCATAAGGAACAGGCAACGCTTTCAGCGGGCATCGACTGTGAATAGCCACCTTACGCAACCTGATGCTTCTGAAATCCTAATCTCGCTAGCGGCAGCATAATTACTGTAAGCAAAGCATATAAGATTGCCCTTACGGCAAGTGCATCCAAAACCAGTCCGCCCAACTGGTATGAGATATACTTGCTGAATTCTGGCATTGCCACACGGTAGGGCAGCAAAAACAAAGTCAGATTATACGCCCCCGTTGTTCCATTTGGCGTAAGGAACATAGGGATAAAAAGCACGAGAACCATCACAACCAGTACAAGATAAGGGCTTTTCATCCTTGCGGACAAAAGGAGCGTCAGCCCAATCATAGCAAGGAGAACCAAATAAATAATCCCCGTGTTCATAAGAACAGCTTGCAAAAATGTGAATGGATAAGGGATTGCGGTATTTGCAATCTGCAATGGCAGATTCCATCCATCTACGCCAAACGCTGCAAGCGGCAATCCCCACGCCAAAATAATATGGAGCATGAATGCAACCGTTCCAAATAAAAATGATGCTGCGATTTTCGCTGTAATCAGTTTTGTCTTTCCATACTTGCCAGACAATATTACCGCATCCGTCCCCTCCTGATATTCCCCAGAAAAGACTGGGGCAATTACAATACAGATCGCCAGCACTGCAAACATAAGAAGCTCAAAGCTGCTTATAATAACTTCCCATCCTTCGTAATACCCATATTGCAGCGGGATATCCACATCGTCTGCCATGCCGCTCCAATACTCTTTCTGTTCATTGGATAGCGCACGAGAAGGATCGTTAAGCAATGTTTCCATCCTCTTTTTCATCCTTTGGTAAAAGAATGCTCCACTCGTGATGTCCAAATCAGGAAGATTGTTGTAACCTAAATTCTCATTCGGACTGCTATAATTATTGGCAATTAGGTTCAGCAGCTTTTCTCTTGGCGCAACGCCATTCCAATAGGCATCCCCAATTAAAAATCGCTCATTCCCATCATAGCCAACATGAGCAGGACTCTTAAAAAGTTCCTGTACCTCTCGGATTGTATCAGCAATATATTCTTCCGACAAAGGAACCGACAACTTTGCATACTGTTCCTTTTCATAGGCAATGCCTGCCGTCCCCTTCATGACACCGTCTTGATTATAGGTTTGGTATTGCATCACAGGCAATCCGAAAAGAAATCCTGTTAAAATCAAGCTGATTGCCATTACGATTAACGCAGACTTTTTGCGCAGTATTTTCAAAAACTCATATTTTATCAACATAATAATCCCCATGCCTTTCCAGTACCTGCAAACTTGAATGCGCATGTAGTGCGCTATGCCGCAGGTACAATATTTGCAAAGCAAACATCGTTTGCTTTTTTGAATCCTCCTATTTCTCAGTTTCTTCCCCAAAATAATACAGGAACAAATCTTCCAGACTCGGCTCTACAATCTGTGCATCTCCCCCCGGTGCCGTTTCCTCTATCATGCGCAACCGCACCATATTGTTTTCGTGATGAAGATTTACAACAGTATAATTTCTGCTATACTCCCCAGCAGCCCTTTCATCAACCAAGAGTTCCCATACCTTCCCCTTGATACTGTCAGTAACAGCATCCATTCCCTCCTGCAAAAGAAAACACCCCTGCTTCATCATCAAAATCCTATCTGCAATATAAGAAACATCAGAAACGATATGGGTGGATAAGATCACAATCTTTTCCTTCGCAAAGTCTGCAATGATATTGCGGAAACGCACCCGCTCTTTCGGATCAAGCCCCGCCGTAGGTTCATCCAATATCAAGATAGACGGGCTATTCAGTTCTGCCTGTGCGATTCCCAGACGCTGTTTCATCCCCCCAGAATAAGACTTGATTTTTTTATCTGCCACATCGGACAGATTTACCATATGAAGCAACTCTTCTGTTCGGTTTCTTGCTCGTTTTTTATCAAGCCCTTTCACTGCTGCCATATACAGCATAAATTCACGAGCAGTAAAATCAGGATAAAAGCCAAAATCCTGTGGCATATATCCCAAATGGGCATAATATTCCTCGCCCAATTCTTCCATTGTTTTCCCATTTAATCTAATACTGCCTGACGTGGGCTTCAAAACACCACATATCATTCGCATTAGCGTTGTCTTTCCCGCACCGTTTGCACCAAGCAGCCCATATACCCCCGGTGCGAAATCGGCACTTACATTGTTTACAGCACATTTTGTTCCGTACTGCTTGCTTACATCCTGTAATTGTAATTCCATTCAGAAAACCTCCTGTTCATCTTCTGCCAGCACTGGCGCCCTTGCAAAAAAAGCATTCCACTTTATTTGTTGGCACATCACTACGCTGTGGCAAACTTACCCATACAACAAAAATAGATGACCTATGCTTGTAGCATAAATCATCTATCTTAGGCTGTACTTTTTTGTATCTTAATTTAACCTTAAGTTATTTATTTTTTAGCGGAAGAACGATAGCAAACTGCGTTCCCTCACCTGGTTTGCTGTTCACAGAGATATTGCCACTGTGGAGCGTTATAATCTGCTTTGCAATCGCAAGTCCAAGGCCGCTTCCCTCTGGTTTCTCTTTCGTGTTTGTCCCTCTGTAATACCGATGAAAAAGTTCCGACTGCTCCTTGTGGCTCATACCTATTCCATTATCAGAAATATAAATCAATATCCTCTTTTTCGGGTCTGCGTCTATACGGATTGTTACTTTTGTTTCGGGCGGGTTATGCGTCAAGGCATTAATGATAAGGTTATTCACGGCACGGCGAAACAAATCAATGTCAAGGCAAACTTCACATTCCTGCATATTGGTTTCAAAGGCAATGCTACGATTCGCAAAGGCAGGGTCATTTACAATGTCAATGACCAGTTCTTTCAGAAAACGCACAAGACGTACCATCTGTGGATGGTATGGTGCTGCACCTGAATCCAACTGATAGGTCAGCTTTAAGTCGTTCATCATTTTTTCTGTATAATGCACATTTTTTAAGATAATTTCACCGTATTCCTGCATAGTTTCACTGTCAGGGGCAGGACTTCCCATAAGCAATTCCGCATAGCCCTTAATTGGCGAAAGCGGCGTTTTCAAATCGTGGGTAATATTTGCGATCCACTCTCTGCGCATCCGTTCCGTATCCTGCTGAACTTTGTCACTGTGGCGGATTTCTGTATCCATCTTGTTAAGCGCCCCATAGATTTCGCTGAATACGCCTTTTTCTGGCAGGGGAGTATAGGAACGCAGTGAAACATTCCCGATGCCTTTTGCTATTTTGCCCAGATGCCTGGTAAGCCAAAAGCCATAACAAATCACGAACAAAAAGATGACACACAAGACAAAGAATATTCCCATGCGGAAAAATGGCGAAAGCCGTCCCACATTTTCTCCATTATAGTAAAGCATATGTTTCCCTATGGCATAAGGAAATCCAATCAAATAACTCCATGTTTCTCCAGAATTTACATAACTATTCACAAAAACGGTATTTCCCTGTTCATAAGCACTTGTACGAAGTGAAATCAATTCAGATGCAGAGTATTTTTGGGGATAATTCTCAGGCTTGTTGTGGCAAAAAACCTCTTGTCCTGCTTCATCAATAACCTGAAGCCATAGTCCATATTCATCCAACCGCTCAAGCCCTATTTCTTCTATTTTAATATTGCCGTGATCGTTCTCCATCCATATAGAAAAATTATCTGCAAACCTATCCGGCCATGTTGCCAGGCTCAAGCCTTCCGGTTCCGTTATTCCAAAAATGTAGTAGAACATGCCGATTGCAAGAACAAAGGCGGCGAAAAGCAATGCTGATACTAAAATGAATATCCGCAAAAACGGATTTAGTTTGTAATTATTCCTCATATGGATTTACCAATTTATAGCCTAAGCCTTTCATCGTGATAATATATTTGGGAGCCGCAGGATTTTCTTCTAGCTTTTCACGCAAATGACGGATGTGTACCATCATGGTATTATCACACCCAAAACTATCCTCACCCCAAAGGGTTTCATACAATCGTTCACGGCTGATCACCCGTCCTGCATTCTCCGCCAGATACCGCAAAATCTCAAATTCTCGTGCGGTTAGCCCGATTTCCTGATCATTCTTCATGACCCTGCAGCCATCAACATCTATCATCAGCTCCCCAATTTTAATAGAAAAATCCTGTACTGGAGCTTGTCTGTATTCCCCACGACGCAATCCAGCTTTCACTCGATATGCTATTTCTTTTGGGCTAAAGGGCTTTGTAACGTAATCGTCACCTCCCACAGCCAAGCCAAGTATTTTATCCAGTTCATCATCTTTTGAAGATAGGAACAATATAGGACAATGAGAAAATGCTCGAATCTGTTTACACACTTCATATCCATCTATATCTGGCAGCATAACATCTAAAATAATCATATCTGGCTGGATTTCCTTGCAAGTTGATACAGCAGAAATGCCATTATCAATTTTAGTAATATTATGATACCCTTCTATATTTAAAGCCTTTTCAAGTAAGTCTAATATATCTGGCTCGTCATCAACAAGCATAATTTTATACTTATTCACTGAACAGCACCCTCCCCTTTGTTTTGTAGTCATATAAACTGTTTCGGCAAATAGATGTATAGAAGATATCCAAACCTGACCACCAGACCCGTGGCCAGAACGCACAACTGCAGCAGCATCTCCAAGCGAGGCCCCTTCCACCTCTTCTTCTCCTCCTCCCCCTGATACATGGGAAGAAAGGAGGCATTTTTCCGTATCAGATAAAAATATCCCGCCAAAGCAGCGGCGAAAAGCAAGAACATCCCCGCCCCGGCAGCTTGCCGCAATACGCTTGGCATGCCCTCCACTCCCCCTAGCCTTTCCTTTCCCGTCAGCAATTCAAAGGCAAGGACTTGGTAATCCAGGGAGAAAAATCCTCCCGCCAGGCTTATCACCGAAAAAACGCCTCTCTTCCACCAGATCATCTAATCCTCTTCCTTCCACATCTTCATTTCAAAGGGATGCAAGCAGATTATCTCATCATAATCATTCCGCATTCCCGCCGGCAGCCTCCACCGCATCTCGAACTCCTGTTCTGCACCAGTGTTATTGAATAGGAAATGCCATCGATTGTTCTGACTCCGGCGCACCGTATGCTCCACGCCAAAGGGCAGGCTCTCGATGTGGGAAATCCCCGCCTTTCTAATGATCTCGCTCATCAGGGATACCATGCCCCATCGATTCATCACCGTACCGACATAGTACACCTCTCCAGCACCGTATTGATTCACCGTAATGGCCGCCTTGCCCTCATAAAAATTCTCTCCATACCTGGCAAGGACTTCTGCCCCATGGCTTTCCAGAATATCGCACCACAACTGACAGGCCGGCTCCTCCCCCTGTCTTGCCGCCGTCATCCGCTTGTCCTGCAAAAGCCACGATGCCTGAGAGATGTGAAGTTTCTGCCATTTCTTTCCGATGGCATCATATTCCTCCACATGCACCCCCGCCATATCTGCGAAAACCGTGGGCAGCGGGGACATGATGCATTGATTATTCTCGTCCTTCACCCCAGAGCGATTGGTAAGCACCAGTCTTCCTCCCTGCCTTGCGTAGGCATCCAGCTTGTCCGCCATGCCTTTGTCTGTGACAAAGAGCGTAGGAGCCACCACCACCTTGTACTTGCCTAGGTCTGATCGGATATCCACGATATCCACGCCGATTCCCAGACTGGCGAAAGCATCATGGTACGCCTTTAACTGGGTAAAGTAATGCATCCCCTCCACTTGAGGCTGAATCTTGAAGGCATACTCCTGATCAGAGCCATAGATGATTGCCACCTGGCTTTCCGGCGTGCTGCCCTCTAACTCCTGCCATCCGTCTATTGTCCTGCAGAGATCCTGAAACTCTTCAAACCTCCTGCCCGGCACATTACTCTGGTCAATCAGCCCATGCCAGAACATTTCCGCACCGGACACTGCCGTGCGCCAGCGAAAATGCACCACCGCATCCGCTCCGTGGGCAATGGCCTGCAGGGAATACCCCTTCAGCATCCCCGGCTGCAGCGTAGGGCTCATAGGCGCCCAGCTCCCCAAAGCTCCGCTTAATTGCTCCATAATCCAGAAATTCTTCTTCTTGATTCCCCGCATCAAGTCCAAATGAAAGGCATGGGAATACAGAGTTTCCTGATTTTCCGGAAGAGACGTGGCAGGATAATTGTCATAGGAAACAAAATCCAGCTTTTCAAACAAATCATAGAAGTCCGGCATATTTTCACAGAGCCAGTTATTGGTAGTAATGAGCGCCTTGCTGTCTGTCTCATGAATGAGCCTTCGCTGAAACTCCACATAATCCACCGTGCTCTTTGAGGCATAGCGGTTGAAATCCAGCATGTAGGAAGGATTCAGCCAAGTCTGATGGGAGCCAAAAGGCGGATTGATCTGGCTGAAATCAGAGTACTCCCCGCTCCACACGCTATTGCCATAGGCTTTATTCACCTGATCAATGCTCTTATATTTCCCTTTGACATACTTACGGAACTCCTGCTGGCATACCAGACAGCAGCAGTGGTTTGCCTCCAGCTCATTGTCTATCTGGTATCCAATCACGCATTTCTTATTCTTGTACCGGGAAACCATCTTTTTGATGATCTTCTTGCAGTACTCCCGGTACACAGGGCTATTGAGGCATCGATGCCCTCTGATGCCGATGGGAACGCGGTTTCCGTCCTTCCCCACCTGGAGCACTTCCGGGTGCTCCTCGTAAAGCCACAGCGGCGGCGTATTGGTAGGCGTGCCGAGAAACACTTCTATCCCCGCCTTGTCAAACAGGCCGATAACTTCATCCAGCCAGCCAAAGTCGTATTTTCCTTCCTTAGGTTCCAGGCGGCTCCAAGCGAACTCTCCCATGCGCACCACCTTCACGCCCGCATCCTTCATCATCGCAACGTCCTTTTCCCAGAGACTGCGCTCCCACTGCTCTGGATAGTAATCCACTCCTATCTTCATAGATTCCTCCTTTCCTCCCCTTTCCTGCTTACCGTGCGGAAAGTACTGCTTGTCACATTTCCTGCATCTGCTTTTTAATCTCCATCATCTGGTCGCGCAGGGCAGCAGCCTCCTCAAAGTTCAAATCCGCCGCCGCCTGATTCATTTTCTTCTTAATCTTCTGGACTACCACTTCCAGTTCTTTTTTATTCATGGATTCCAAATCCTTTTCAATATCAAAGCCCGATGCCTCCACCTTCTTAGAAATCCGCATCACCTCCCGCACTGCCTTCTTGATTGTCTGAGGCGTGATGCCATGCTCCTCATTGTACTTCATCTGAATGCTGCGCCTTCTGTTTGTCTCATCAATGGCTTTCTGCATGGATTCCGTAATGGTATCCGCATACATGATGACATGCCCTTCTGCATTTCTCGCAGCCCGTCCCACTGTCTGCACCAAGGAAATCTCGGAACGCAGGAATCCTTCCTTATCCGCATCCAGAATAGCCACCAAGGCAATTTCCGGGATATCCAGCCCCTCCCGGAGAAGATTGATTCCCACCAGCACGTCAAATACATCCAGTCGCATATCCCGGATAATCTCGGAACGCTCCAGCGTATCAATATCGGAATGGAGGTATTTCACCCGAATGCCCACCTCTTTGATATAGGAAGTCAGGTCTTCCGCCATCTTCTTGGTCAGCGTGCTCACCATCACCTTATTTCCAGCGTCTATGGTCTTGTGGATTTCCTGAATCAGGTCGTCCACCTGCCCCTCCACCGGGCGTACCGCTATCTCAGGATCCAATAGACCCGTGGGACGGATTACCTGCTCCACCCTGGCCAGTTCATGCTCGTCCTCATACATATTGGGCGTGGCAGATACGAAAAGCATCTGATTGATATAACTCTCGAACTCGTCAAAATTCAGGGGGCGGTTGTCCAAGGCAGAAGGCAGCCGGAATCCATAATTCACCAATGTCTCCTTCCTAGAACGATCCCCGGCATACATGCCCCGCACTTGGGGAATGGTGATGTGGGACTCATCTATCATAATCAGGTAGTCTTCCGGAAAGAAGTTCATCAAAGTGTTGGGCGTCTCCCCTGCTTTCAGCCCTGCCAGATGCCGAGAATAATTCTCAATCCCAGAGCAGAACCCGGTCTCCCGCATCATCTCGATATCGAAATTCGTCCGCTCGGAAATCCGCTGAGCCTCAATCAGCTTTTCTTCCCCTTTGAAATAATCCACCCGCTCTTCCAGCTCCTCCCCGATATCCCTGATGGCCCGCTCCATATTTTCCGCATCCACCACGTAATGGGAGGCGGGAAATACGATAATATGCTCCAATTCAGCCCGCACTTGCCCGGTAAGCACGTCTATCTCCGTAATCCTGTCCACCTCATCCCCAAAAAATTCCACTCGAAATGCCTTTTCCGACTCATTTACCGGGAAAATCTCCAGCACGTCCCCCCGCGCCCGAAACGTCCCTCGCTTAAACTCCAAATCACTGCGGCTATACTGCATCTCCACCAGCCGCTTGATTACCTCGTCCCTATCCTTAATCATCCCCGGCCGGAGAGACACGGTCATATTCTGATAATCTATGGGGCTTCCCAATCCATAGATGCAGGATACGCTGGCCACGATAATTACGTCCCTGCGCTCTGTCAGGGCAGCCGTAGCCGAATGGCGCAGTTTGTCTATCTCATCATTCACAGAGGAATCCTTTTCAATATAGGTATCAGAGGAGGGAACATATGCCTCTGGCTGATAGTAATCATAGTATGAGACAAAGTATTCCACTGCATTCTCAGGGAAGAACTCCTTGAACTCCCCGTATAATTGCGCCGCCAAGGTCTTATTGTGGGCAATAATCAGCGTAGGGCGCTGCAATCTCTGGATTACATTCGCCATGGTGAAAGTCTTTCCAGAGCCCGTCACCCCCAGCAAAGTCTGGAACTGGTTGCCCTCCTGGAAGCCTTTTACCAAAGTCTCAATCGCCTCCGGCTGGTCTCCGGTGGGCTGAAATTCACTGTGTAATTTAAATTCCATTTCCTCCAAACTACCTCCCTTTTCATAGAAAAAAGTGATTTTCAGTATAACACACTATGATACGAATGTCTACCAAAATGCAAACATTTGTTTGCTTATCCCAAAATGCACCTTGCCACATGCACGCCGCTGGCCGACGCATGGGACAGCGAATGGGTCACCCCGCTGCAATCCCCAATAATAAACAGCCCTGGCTGATTCGTCTCCAGCCTCTCGTCCAACTCCACCTCCATATTGTAGAACTTCACCTCCACGCCGTAGAGCAAAGTATCATCATTCGCCGTCCCCGGCGCAATCTTATCCAGCGCATAAATCATCTCGATAATGCCATCCAGAATCCGCTTCGGCATCACCAGGCTCAAATCTCCCGGCGTGGCTTTCAGCGTAGGGCGCACAAAATTCTCCTGAATGCGGGATGCATTGCTGCGTCTGCCCCGAATCAAGTCTCCGAAACGCTGTATCAGCACCCCACCTCCCAGCATATTGGAAAGCCTGGCAATACTCTCTCCGTATCCATTGCTGTCCCGGAACGGCTCGGAAAAATGCTTCGCCACCAGAAGGGCAAAATTGGTATTCTCCGTATGCTTCTCCCTGTCCTCATAACTATGCCCATTTACCGTCACAATGCCGTTGGTATTTTCATTCACCACCACGCCATGGGGATTCATGCAGAAGGTTCGCACCAAGTCCTCAAACTTAGCGGTGCGGTACACAATCTTGCTCTCGTAAAGCTCATCCGTGAGATGCGAAAACACTTCTGCCGGAAGCTCCACCCGCACGCCGATATCCACCCGGTTAGATTTGGTCTTAATGTGCAATTTCTCGCAAAGCCTCTCAGCCCATTTGCTGCCGCTGCGCCCCGCCGAAATAATGCACCGCTCCCCCCGATATTCCTGATCTCCGGCAGAGACGACATATCCGCCCTCCTCCACCCGGACAGAGTCCACAAAAGTATCAAAATAAAATTCCACCTTCTCCTTCAAATAGTCATATATATTTTTTAGCACAATATAATTAATATCCGTACCCAGATGGCGCACCGACGCATCCAGCAGATGAAGCCCATTCTGCAGGCATAACTTCTTTATTTCCGTATTTGCCGTAGAATATAATTTTGTCCCTTCCCCGCCGAATTTCAGATTCAGGGAATCCACATACTGCATCAAGTCCATAGCCTTTTCCTTGCCGATATACTCATGCAGGGTACCGCCAAACTGATTCGTCATATTATACTTCCCATCAGAGAATGCCCCTGCTCCTCCAAATCCATTCATAATAGAGCAGTTCTTGCACCCCACGCAACTCTTAATCTTCTCCCCATCAATGGGACACTTTCTCCGCTCCAGCACATGGCCTCCCTCAAACACGGCCACCTTCAGA
>CASGVX010000003.1 GCA_949346185.1 uncultured Lachnospiraceae bacterium | reverse complement strand
TTTTTCAAACGTTCGATACAAGTATTCATGTGTTTCCCTCCTTATTATTTTAATGATGCGATGAAGAGCAGAACCCCGTCAACCGCTCTTGTCACAGCGCTGCTTGTAATCGTTGCGCCGCTGATTGCATTGATGGTAGCGCTCTCCGCACTGCCAGAACCATCCTTCACCACGTTGACATCCTGTTCCGTCGTCATGCCTACATACTGCTTATTCCAATCTACATTAGAAGCATTCTGTCCCAGACCAGGCGTCTCATTGGTGCAGTCCGTGATTTGAATGCCAATAATCTTTCCATCACCGTCAATACCCAGAGCCAGTTTCACTGCCCCGCCATAGCCCTTGCCGCTGCAGGTCACCACGTAGCCGCCCTTGTCAGCCACCATCACTTCCTCAATAATGACATCTGACAGATCCTGGCCGGAAGCCGTCTTCACCTTGCCCCCCTCCAGATTCTTCTGGAAGTCTTTTAACTTCTGATTCACTTCCTTGTCAGAATTAAACTTGGCATCCTTATAAACCGCTCCATAGGCTTCAATCTTGGCATCCTCATTCCTCTTCTCGATAATGCCCTCCGTGATAAAGTACACGCCGCCCAGAAGAATGCCTGCCACCAAGGTAATGACAAAGAGGCATATGGTATCATGTATTAACGTACTCTTTCCTTTATTTTCCATCCTTGATTCCCTCCTTTCCAAACGGAGTAGGGATTGTTGCATTCTCAATCAATGGAACTAGCAAGTTGCTGATAATGATTGCATAGGATACGCCCTCCGCAGAAGCGCCAAAGATACGGAAAATGCCCGTCAGCACGCCCAGGAGAACGGCAAACACGATCTGTCCCTTGGGCGTAATGGGGCTGGTAACATAATCCGTCGCCATAAAGAAGGCGCCCAAAATCAGTCCGCCACCGCAGAGTTCCTTTGCCAGATACATCACATCCTGCTCACCAAAAATCAAGGCAAAGATTGCAAATGTAACGATATAGATTACCGGAATCCTCCAAGTAATCACCTTGCGAGCCAGAAGATACGCCGCACCGATTAACAATGCCAGCGCAGAGGTCTCGCCAATGGTTCCGCCGATGGTTCCCAAAAACATATCCAGCAGATCAGATTTCCCTGCGCAGAGGCTGGGGTCTGTCACGCCATTCTTAATCTGCGCCAAGGGAGTAGCCCCTGTCACGCCGTCGTATGTAAAGGAAGTCATCTGGCCTGCAAAGGACACCATCAGAAAGCATCTGGCACCCAGCGCCGGGTTCATAAAATTCTGTCCCAGACCGCCAAAAAGCTGCTTTACGATAATAATTGCAAACACGCTTCCCACGATTGCCATCCACACCGGGAAAGTGGCTGACAAGTTCAACGCCAGCAAAAGTCCCGTCAATGCCGCACTTCCATCGCTCACTGTCAACGGAAGCTTCATTGCCTTCTGCCAGATATATTCTGTCAATACGCAAGTGGCGATACAGGCAACGATTAGAATCACCGCCTTCATTCCAAAATTCCACGCACCAAAGATTGTAGCAGGCATAAGTGCGAGGAATACATCCCACATAATGCTTTTCGTGCTTGACTTGTCACGAACATGTGGCGATGAAGATAGATTTAACAAATTGCTCACGAAACATTACACCTCCTATTTCTTTCTTCTCTGTGCCATCACGTGCTGGCGCGCCTCTTTGAACGTCTGGGTCAGCGGACGCTTCGCCGGACAGACAAAGGTACAGCTGCCGCACTCATAACATTCCATACCATTTAGCTTCTCGAATGCAGCGTAATCATTGTGAGAAGCAGCCACCGCCATCTTCTGAGGTACCAGATTGCCGGGACATGCCTCCACGCAACGACCGCAGCGGATACATGGGCTGGGTTCGAACTCCGCCACCTGATCCCGGGTCATCGCCAGAATAGAAGAGGAAGTCTTTGTCACCGGCACATTCAGGTCAAACATGGCAAATCCCATCATGGGACCGCCGGAAATCACCTTCACCGGATCCTCCTTATATCCATCCCCCTCTGCCACTAGGTCTGCATGGTTGCATCCCAAGCGAACCTCCACATTCACCGGCGTCTTGAACGCTTCTCCCGTCAGAGTCATCACACGGGTAATCAGCGGCGTCTGCTTGCAGACTGCCCGGTAAATAGCAATCACTGTGGAAATATTATCCACAATGCACCCTGCATCTGCCGGCAGTTTCGCAGAATAAATCTTCCTGCCCGTAGCGGCAGAGATTAAAGTGCGCTCGCCGCCCTGAGGATATTTCGTCTTCAGCACCTTCACTTCAATGCGGCTCTCGCTCTGCACTGCCGCCTCCATCCGCTTAATCGCCTCCGGCTTATTATCCTCAATGCAAATCAATCCTCTTGCCCTGTCAAAGAGCTTCAGGATAACCTTCAGCCCCCCTACGATCTCCTCCGGGCATTCCAGCATCTGACGGTAATCCGAGGTCAGGTACGGCTCGCACTCCGCACCATTCACCAGAATATAGTCAATGGAATTCGGATCCTTCGGCGCCAGTTTCACATTTGTAGGAAATCCAGCGCCTCCCATGCCAACGATGCCCGCCTCCTTCACAATATCGCGAATCTCATCATTGGTCAGCTTCGTGTAGTCGCGGTCTTCGCCAAGACCCGGGATTCCCGCATATTCCCCGTCATTGTCAACCACTACGCAAGTTGCCTTGGAACCATTGAGAAGCATCCTGGGCTCCACTGCCTTCACAGTTCCTGAAACAGAACTGCAGATATTGGCAGAGATAAAGCCGCTTGCTTCGCCAATCTTCTGTCCCACCAGCACCTTGTCGCCCTTGGACACAATAGGCGTAGCAGGCGCGCCAATATGCTGCGCCATGGGAAAAATATACTCTCCCATCGCCGGCTTCACGGTCTTAATCGGTAAATCCTGAGACAATTCTTTTCCTTCGTAGGGATGTACACCCCCGCGAAATGTTGCATTACTCATTCCGGTTCCCCTTTCATTTTTTTTGCCATGTTCTTTTCATATGCTTGTCACATGGAACTTATTTTGATATGCGATATCTGTGGAATTTTCTGACAAAATGCCCAAAAACCGCATAACAATCCAAACTTTATTATATCATTTTTAACTAAAAAAGCAAGCAAAAAAGGACACTGGCATCGTACCACAGGAGAGCAGGGCAGCTGCGCCGGAATATTATGCAAGAAAAGCCGCAAAAACTGCAATGCAGACCAGCCCGCATTCAACAATGGCGGCGTTGGCAATGATGGCAGTTCAGGCAACGGCAACAGCCCGAGCGACAATCGCTGTTTCTATGAAAATCAGCGGATATACTTTTAAAGTTACTTCCATTGCCCCAAAGGCATTTAGCGGATTCAAGGGAAAAGTCAAACCTAGCGCACTTTTCAAAACGCTAGGGATCAGCGCAAGAAATTTGATGACATAAAAAAACACCCAAAATCGTATTCCGTCTCTTCCCCTCTTTATCAATTATAATTGAAAATAAAAAAGTCCTCTTTAGAGCGACGAATCGCTCCAAAGAGGAGAGGGGTTTGAGGGGTATATCTTGTTACTGTTTAAGTAACTTGATAACATAATCATAATAGCACACATCTATAAAAAATACAAGCCCTTTTTTAAAAAAAATTTGAAAATTTTGAAAGTTTTGTTACGATACCTTAGAAAGTCCATTATTCCGTGGGATGCACTAATCTTTTCCTCCTCTCCTGCCGATATTTTTAGTAGACAATTGGAAACATCATGCATTTACTGCATTTTTGAGAACAAATGGATGACAGCAAAGATTCAAATCAAATAGATTAATGGAGGGATGGCCATGTCAGTAATTACCATAGGAAATAGCAGCTACCAAGGCTTTTTACGAAAATTTTATTCTTCAAACAGGGCCGCAAGCCGGGCTTCCACCCGGGGCACCATAGGAAATGCAGAACTCTTATCTGCAGATTCCAAGGCATTGAAGAAAATCAGCAAGAATCTTCAGGAATTAACATATGATAAGGACAATGGAGAGGAAATTTATCATAATATCAAGGCATTTGTGGAAACCTACAATAACCTCTTGGATAATTCCGACAAGATTGTAGATGCTCCGCTGGAGCGAAACATGAAGAAACTTAAGAATTTTATCAAAGATAACGAAGAGATCTTCGAGGAAATCGGGATTAAGGTTTCCTCTTCCCGCAAACTCACGCTGGACAAAGAAGACTTGCTGAAATGCACGCCAAAGAAGATTGGAAAGGTATTTTCAGATAGCAACAACATCTCTTCTAACCTAATCTTGCTTACCACAAAATTGGAACGCATGGCTAAGCCTTTGATGCAGACAGAATCCCGCATCCGCAACCAGCGGGAGCAGCAGAACACGTCTATGGCAGATTTGCCCGTCACCACCTCTACCATGAGTTCTACCAAGATTGACTTTATGGCATAATGTTAAAACAGAAAGAATGCAGCACTTTATCCAAAGTGCTGCATTCTTTCTTATTTTATTAGGAAACTTCGCCAATTTGTAGCATTCCTTTCCTAGCAAGGTTTTATGAATCCCAGAAAGACTTGACACCCTTTTTATTATTTGAAAGATTGTTCGTCACGGTGCATTGGGATGAAAGAATCCTTCCCCATCGGCTCGCCGCTATCGCTGGCCTATTTTCAGATTAGGAACCGCATTCAAATCCCATCCACTGCGAACGCCAGCCATATATTCATAATATCCCTGAGCGGCAATCATAGCAGCATTGTCAGTGCAAAAGACCGGCGAGGGATGATACAATGTTATGCCCGCTTCCTGACAAGCCTGTTTCATCTGCCCTCTCAGGGAAGAATTGGCTGCCACGCCACCAGCTACGGCAATACGCCTTTCTCCAAGTTTCTGTGCTGCCGCCACTGCCCTTCCCACCAGCACGTCCACTACCGCCTGTTGGAAGGAAGCCGCCACATCTGCCTGATTCACTGCCTCCCCCTTCATCTCGCACTGATTCAAATAGTTCAAAACTGCAGACTTCACTCCCGAAAAACTGAAATCAAACTCCGAACCCGCTATTTTCGCCCTAGGAAAATCAATGGCATCAGGATTCCCCTCTCTGGCCACCCGGTCAATCTTCGGCCCTCCCGGATAACCCAATCCAATCGCCCTGGCCACTTTGTCAAAAGCCTCCCCCGCTGCATCGTCATGGGTACAGCCCACAATCTCAAACTCATTGTAGGCTCTCACCTGTACCAGATGGGTATGTCCTCCCGACACCACCAGGCACAAGAAAGGAGGCTCCAAATCATTGTGTTCCAAATAATTGGCGGCTATATGCCCCTCTATATGGTGCACGCCCACCAAAGGCTTGCCTGCGGCATAGGCCAATGCCTTCGCCTCTCCCACGCCTACCAAAAGCGCTCCCACTAATCCCGGCCCATAGGTGACGCTGATGGCATCAATCTCCTCCAGCGGCGTTTGCGCCTGTTCCATCGCCTCCTCAATGACTTGGTTTATCCGTTCGATATGCTTTCTGGAAGCAATCTCCGGCACCACTCCCCCATACAACGTATGAATGTCAATCTGAGACGAAATGACATTGGACAGCACTTCCCGGCCATTTTTCACGATTGCTGCTGCCGTTTCATCACACGAACTCTCTATTCCCAATACCTTGATTTCTCTCATCACTCTATATCGACCTTTTCTGCCTCTGACCCCGGAACCTGCTGCCAGCCTAAGATTTTCCATTTGCCCTCATCTCCCTTGCGGCAGACAAATCTCTCGTACACCTTGGTCGTCTCCTTCTTTCCCTTAATCATGGTGGCAGTCATCACTGCGGCACTATCCTTCCCATCCATCTTAACGATTTGCAATGTATTATTCTTCTGAACCACGCTAGGCAGGAATGTCTGCCCTGCGTCCACTCTCTTTTTCTTGTCGTCCTTTAACTTCTTCAGCATATTCTCATATGTATTCTTTTTATCCTGCAAAAGCTCATCGTCATACAATTTGCGAAGTTGCTTTAACACCGCCTCCATGTCCTCGTCGGAGGTATCTTCATTATACATGCATCGATTAATCCTCCAGTACAATTTCACCACCTCTGTAGGCGTTTCCGGATACTTCGACTCCAAATCCTTTGCCAGAATCTTTCCCACTTCCGTGGTGGGCAGAACAGTTTCCTCCGCCTTCTTCTCCGCCTGCTTATTCAACATAAAATATCCAGCCAGTACCAACGCTGCTATCACCAGTATTGCAACGAATGCCCCTACGATTTTTTTTGTCATCTTATCCATACTCATCCTCATTTCTGCGCTGCATTTTATGTTGTGATCTCATTCCCGTGCCAGGCAACGCACAGACACATCATTCCTAAGCCGTATATAACGACGGCAAAAACATCCCTCCCGCTCTCCACTATCACTCCTCTGGAAAATATAGCGTGCAGCTTTTTCCATCCTTCCCCGGATATGCCTTGGGAAACACTTTATTCACCGGCTTCATATAATCTTCCGGGCGAAGCAGGGAAGGGCTGTAATGGGTCAGCCACATCTCCCTCACTTCCGCAGCCTTCGCCACCTCTGCGGCTTCCAGAAAAGTCATATGCTTCTTTTCCTCCGCCTTCTCCTGCTTTTCCCTCTCACCATACATTCCCTCACAGATGAGAAGGTCTGATTCCCTAGCATTTTCCACCAGACTGTTCACCGGCCTTGTATCCGTGCAGTAGGTCAGCTTAATGCCTTTCCGAGGCGGCCCGATTACCATATCCGGGGTATAGGTGCGCCCTTCCCACTCCACGGTCTCCCCCTTCTGCAGCCGACTCCACAATTTCATGGGGACTTGATTCGCCTGTGCCTTTTCCACAAAAAATCTTCCTCCTCTGGGAACCGTAATGCTGTATCCGTAGCAGGGAACATTGTGATGCACCCGAAAAGCCTTTAAATGATATCCCCGGACTTGAAGCGAGGCTTCATTTTCCTTCAATTCCACAAAGTCCAATGGAAAGGGAAGCCCCGGTGCAATCACCCGGAGACTGCCCACTACCCTCTCCAGCCCCTTCGGGCCGATCAGCGTCACCGGCTCCGTCCTCTCGGCATTTCCCATAGACAGCAGCAAGCCAGGCAGACCGCTAATATGGTCCCCGTGATAATGCGTAAAGCAAATCGTATCTATGGCATGGACGCTCCATCCTTTCTCACGGATGGCGACCTGCGTCCCCTCCCCGCAGTCAATCAAGAGACTGCTCCCCTCTAATCTCGTCATCAACGCTGTCAGCCAGCGCCCTGGCAGTGGCATCATCCCACTGGTTCCCAGCAAGCATACATCTAGCATATTTTCCGCTGCCTTTCCCCAAATAATATAAATCACTATTGCTTCGGAAGTTAAATATCGCAAAATGTTGCGACGTGCAACCGCCGAAGTAATATGTTAGTTTGCACAGTAATATTATTATATCACACCTTCCATATTTTTCCAATAAGTGTCTTGGCTCTCCCGCTATAATTCCGTCACTTCCTCTACGTCGGGAGGAACGGCGAATCTGGCAATCATATCATCGTAACATTCTTCGCATAAGATGAAGCGATGGCGGGTCAAATCTTTTTTGGAAAAATATCCCCATGCTTTCTCCGCCACAAAAGCATCCTCCAGAAAAATCCCGCTGTCATCGCTGCACCTTAACTTCCTGCCGCATCCATTGCAAATCATCTCTTTCTGCATCTCCCTTGTCCTCCCCGTACATAGCATCTCTAATCCCCACTGCTCACGATTCTTCTATATGGAGTATAAAATCTCCTTCTTCATTTGTACAGTGGAAATGCATGGAAAAGTCACAGAGATTTCTCCATTAAAATCCCATCTTCCACAGGATGAGAGTAGTATCCCGGCCTGATGCCCAGCTCTTCAAAGCCAAATTTGGCGTACAGCCCGATGGCAGGGACATTGCTGCAGCGCACTTCCAGCAGAACCCGCTCCACGCCCCGCCTTCTCACTACGGCAAGCCCTTGGCGCAACAATGCGCTGCCGAGGCTTCGCTTCCGAAAATCCTCCGCCACTGCCAAATTGCATAAATCCGCTGTATCGAAGGAGCACCACAGCCCGCAGTATCCCACAAGGATCCCTTCACAGACAGCAGCCAGATAACAATGATCCGGGGAAGACAAGGCATCACGGAAACTCTTCTCGCTCCATGGTCTGGCAAAAATCTGCCTCTCCAGCCGAACTACTTCCCGCAAATCTGCCTCGCCCATCTCTCGAATCGTCACCCCATCCATTCCCATTTCATCCAATCCCTGCCTCCCCTTCCCAACATGCTCCATTGCATCCTCTCTCCTCATTCTCCCCCACCCATGGAGCGGTATTTCCTATGCGCCACTATCTCCACTTCTCTCCATTCTCTCCTCTCGCTCCCGCTCGGCCTGAGATTTCCTCAGATAGATGGGCCTGTGCCGCCCCGCATCCTCCCAGCGGCCCTTGCGAAAATAAACCTCTCCCAACGCCGCCACAGCCGCCCCGCTCTGCCGATTCATGTGCACCGGAGCCACCACGTAAGGCACAGTAAGTTCATTCTTCAAATACTCTATGTGTACCGGGATGCCATCTCCCAAGAAAATGGTCTTCTCTCCTAGGGCATTGATTCTGTCCCTAATCTCTTCTATCGGCACAGCGCACTGCTCCTCCAAGCATTCCAGCCCGCCATCCGCTATGCGGTAAATCCCCGTATATACTTGATCCCTCCTAGCATCCATCATGGGACAGATCAACCCATCTGCCACGCCGATGCGATATGCCAATCCCTCCAAGGTAGGCACCGGCACAATGGGCTTTTTCAACGCCAGTCCTATCCCTTTGGCAGTTGACGCACCGATTCTCAAGCCGGTAAAGGAACCCGGTCCCGCCGCCACAGCAATGGCATCCAAAGATTCCAGAGAAACCCCTGACATGTCCACCACCCGTTCAATCATCGGCAAAAGCGTCTGGGAATGGGTCTGCTTATTATTCACGGTAAACTCTGATGCCAGCACCCCGTCCGCTATGACTGCGGCAGATGCCACCAGCCCAGAGCTATCAATCCCTAATATCTTCATCGCTTAATCCCCCCTTCGGGCAACCGTTATCTTTCTATACTGGAGTCCTTGCTCCAAATCCTTCTCAATCCGAACTACAATACAGCCCTCAGGAAGAATCTCCCGAATTATGGATGCCCACTCGATCAGGCAGACGCCCTGCCCATAAAAATAATCCTCGTATCCAATCTCCTCCATCTCCTCCACATCCCCGATGCGATAGGCGTCAAAATGATAGAGGGGAAGCCTTCCACCCTCATAAATCTGCACGATGGTAAAAGTAGGGCTGGAAATGGGTTCCTCAACCCCCAGCCCCTTTCCAAATCCCTTGGAAAACACCGTCTTTCCCACGCCCAAATCACCCTCCAGAAGCAAAATATCTCCCGGCTGGCACGTCTGTCCCAGAGAAAAACCAATCTCAAAGGTCTCCCTCTCCGACCGGCTGTGAAACACCTCACTGGCCATGCTCCGCCTCCTCCCGAACCTGTTCTTCCCGCATCCGATCTTCCTCTTTCAAAATCTTCCCTTCCTGAATATAACTCTCCCCTATCCGGGCATCCCCTTCTTGCCCCTGATTCTCTCCAATCTCTTCTTCTTCGGGAATATAATCCTTATACTTCTTCATCATCTCCCCGATCATTCTCTGAATCTCCCCATATCGCTCTCCACAGGATTCCTGCGGAAAGATAAAGGCGCGAACTGGAGACATATAGACATAAATGCCTTTCCCTCCATAGACCACCTTCCGAATTTGATACCATTTAATTCTGACCTCCTCTTCCCCCTGCCGCACAGTAATCCCTTCCTCCGTCAGGATATAGGACAGTTCATCCTTAATATCCTTGCTTCTCTTCACCTGGGCCGCACATTTTCCATAAAGCATCACCGGCTGAATCACGGTAAATAATGCCGCCACGATGAGCAGCACGGCGATAGTGGAAGGCACCAGCTGCCGAAAATTAGCCAGGCAGATTCCCAGACAGCCAAAACTAATGAGCAAGCTGAAAATGCCGCCAATACTGAAATACGTATGGCGCATGGTAAACCGATATAAATCCTTCGTCTGTAACTTTACTTGAAATTCAATCTCCTGCATGTGTATTCTCCTATTCTATGCACTGCTGCAAAAATCAACGGCCTCTGGCACAACAAATAATCCATTCCTCTGCCACCGTCCTTTTCATAGCAGTATAACAGAAAATGCCAGAATAGGCAAAAAAACCTTTTTCTGTAATATTCTCCCATCATATTCTTTACTTAGCTACAAGGTTTTTCTCATGCCATTTTCCACAAAAGCCCGCAGAATATCAAAAGCCAATGAAATCCTTATTATCTCATCCACATAATACGCTCAACTAACTTGTGTAATTTTGTACGATGAACAATCAAATAAAAAAATATGCTTCCCAAAGAATTTAATATCACATCGTCTACATCCGCCGACCCGCACATAAAGATCAACTGCAAGAACTCAATTACCACTGAAATACCGACAACCGCTACGGAATAATATTTTATTTTCTTAAAAACAGAAATAAGATAGGGCAAAAAAATCGCACAGGGTGTCAATATCACTAAATTTCCCAACAAATTGATTACCGTATATGACATGTTTCTATTCATTCTTAGATAGGAAATAATTGTTTTTCCCGGCATGAAGTTTACGCAATGTTCTATATATGCCATTCTATTTTCCGTACTTGCCGTAAATATGCATTGAAGCCCTCTTCCAAAACTATCGTACGCTATCAACATGATAAACAGGAGTTCCAGATAAACAGCAAGACAAACAATCAGCAGCCCCTTCCTAATGCCCTCCCTTCTTTCTGGATAAGCATGCAGCAATGAACCGCATCCGCAATAAGTAAATACACATATTAACAATGATAAAAAAACTCTTCCACCCAGCCCCAAAATGATATGCTGGTTAAATAATTGCATCATCATGTAGCACAACACACAAAAGCCTAATAAAAAAAATGTGCATGCAAATACCATATGGCTTTTTTTATTGTTCATAATCACTGCTCCTTACTTTTTAGTTCTCTATTGATTTTTCAATAGCAAATTTATTATTGCCTTTTCTAAACCACTTTTGCATTCGACATTTTTATATATATATCGAATAACCATTTTATGTCATAAAATTTTTTACTTCAATCATATCAGTCTCAGATATTTATGTCAATTTTTATCTAACATATCGCTCGGACATAGTCAAGATGATGCAGTCCTACGTGACAATTTTGTCGATGATCCTGAGCAAGGCCATATTTCTTCGAATAATATGTCGGCAAGCTAAAGGATCTTTTACAAGCAATGGTTTCTTTTTGTAAGTTATGGTATACTGTTCCTATGAATATTAACAGTCAGCAACAGAACACAGTAAGACCGTATTTCATTTAGAGGGGAAAGGGGCAATCCATGAAATATTTAGAAAATCAGCCAGAGGAGTTATTAAGCAAATTGCAAGCAAATAGCACGGAAACCCTGCCCACTGCGGCAACGGCGGTGCCGAACCCATCTCTGGAGGAAGAGATCACCACGCAGATGGATTTTGAAAAGCTCACGGAACTATGCGAGCACCTAAAAGATGCCGTGAAGGAAATCCTCCACTCCGGGGGGCTTTACTTCCGCATCTTTTCCAGAGTGAAGTCGGCAGACTCTATTGCTAGGAAAATCCAAAAAGGACAGTACGGCACAGAAGAAAATCCAAAGAAAATTCAGGATTTGGTGGGACTGCGCATCGTCCTATACTACTACGATGACCTGAGCATCTGTCGAGAGATTTTGGAAAACACCTTCCAGCTCATAGACGGATGGTCCCGCTCCAAATACAGTTCCAACGAGTTCAAGGCCACGAAGATAAATGGTGTATTCCGCTTTCCAGAGGAATATTTCAAGCTATATAAAAGGGAAGCTTGGAACCTGCCCATCGACACCACCTTTGAAGTGCAGTTCCGCACCGTATTCTTTGAGGGCTGGCATGAAATCGAGCATGACATGCGGTACAAGAGCCTGCTCCCGGATGATGAATTTTGGAAGGGAAGCGAAGAATTGTCACGAGTGCTAAACTGCATTCTGGCAAATCTGGAACTTAGCGACTGGTCTCTGGTACAACTCTTCGACCAGCTCTCCTACAACCACTATAAGAATGCGAATTGGGAATTGATGTTAAAGAGCAAGTATCGCATCCGAATGGATGAGAGCAGTTCCCTTGATTCCCGCATTTTAGATTTATTTGACAAAAACCGGGACGTGGCGAAGCAGTTTTTCAAGGCAGAGCGCATCAGCCTCATTAAGGAATTGCTGAAACTGGATAACCCCTCTGTTGACTATAACCTGATCGTGAGCTTAATGAACAAGGCAGAGGTTCACAATGAAGAAATCACCGCTATCTGCGACAGCCTCACTGACCGGCAGGAAGATCGCCCTTATCAGAAAATTCATTTGGCCAAGCTGGAGACCAGCGTACTTTTCCATCTGGAACAGCCCTTGCTCCACCGGGAAACCCGGAAATTAGAGGCAGAGTTTGCAAATGCCGCAGCTATCCTCTACAAATGGGCACGCTTTAAGCTAGGCTCTGTATTTGAGGATATTCCAGCGGAGGTGTCCTCCTACAGGAACACTCTGCCGGGATATCAGTTAGACGCAGTTTATCAGCCGGAGGAAATGTTTTTTTCCATAAAGCTGCACCACATTGACAGCAGATCCATAGGCACCCTATGGCACTTCCACGCCTCCATCAAGCCAAGGGAAGACGGAAATCTCCAATTCTGCCACCTGACTTCCATGGATATGCCCCGAGGCTTATCTGCCCACGCCACCTTTAACCGACCCTCCTTTCTGGCCGATCTGTCAAACAAGGTGGGCATCATGGACATCGTGCGTCTGGGGAGCAAGGCGCATTTCGCCACAACCCCGGAAGAACTGGAGCAAGTACTTCAACTGGTGAAAAATCCCCACCGGCGGCTTCCCGTTATCTTAATCGCCCAATGCGACCCGGAATCAGAAGATCTGTCCAATAGCGGCCCTTGGAGCCATGATATGAATACATTCACCGTCAATGGAACGCGGCTGGCAAAGGTGGTGGGAAACTATAGTCATGTGTATATGCTAGACCATGTGCTGATAAAATCCTACAGCCGATTTCTGTCCCGCACCCCCAAGGACACCTCTGGCTCCATATGCATTTTCTGGCAGGAATCAAAGAAAAAGAACCGGGAATTTTATACAAGAAAAATGGTAATCGACACGCAGTTTGACTTTAACCGCTTTGCATTTCATGACGTGAACATCCACGAAAAGGCATTCCGGCACAAACTGGCACAGATTATCAAGGACGAGCATGTGGCAATTTGATACTTCCAATCGGCTAACATCGCTATCCAAAGCATATTTTGATTGACGAGCAAAGGCCCCTTCGCTCTATGCGTCGGGGCCGTCTATCGTTTTATCCAGCGTAAACAATGTTCCTACTTTCTTGTCCTCAAAAAGGTCGTATAGCCTTTTCGGCTTTCTCCCATTCATCAGCACCACGTCAATGCCGGCCTCGTAAGCCAACTCCACTGCGTGAATCTTCGTCCGCATGCCGCCAGTGCCAAACTTGGAGCCGGCGCCTCCCGCCAATTTCCTAATCCCCTCGTCAATCTCATGCACCACGGAAATCAGGCGGGCCTGGCTGCTCTTATGTGGGTCGCAATCATATAGGCCATCAATATCCGACATGATAATCAGCAAGTCTGCCTTGGCAATAGTGGCCACCACCGCCGCCAGGGAGTCATTTTCTCCCACCTCCAATTCCAATTCGTCAATGGCCACCGTATCATTCTCGTTGACCACCGGAACAGCCCCCAAGGACAGAAGGCGTTCCAAAGCATTCTCCACATTCTTCCTGCGATCCTCCAGCAAAATATATCTCGTCAATAACATCTGTGCCACAGTGATACTATAGTCCGCAAAAAGATTGTCGTACAAATTCATCAGCTCGCACTGCCCCACGGCGGCGCATGCCTGTTTGCCAGGAGTATCCTTGGGGCGTTCCGTCAATCCCAGTTTGCCCATGCCTAGGCCAATGGCGCCGCTGGATACCAGAATCACTTCATGCCCCGCATTATAAATGTCAGCCAAGGTCTTTGCCAGACGTTCCACCCTGCGGATATTCAGCCGTCCCGTCCTGTGATGGGTCAGCGTGGAAGTTCCCACCTTCACCACGATTCTCTTTCTCTCACTAATTTTTCTCACAGCCACCTCGTTTCTGCCAGTCGCATTAGCAGCTTTCCTCTTTCATGGATAATTGTAGTTCCTTCCGAACATGGGTGTCAATCTTTGGGGTGGAGCGATCCTGCAGGGTTTCATACACTTTGGGAACCATAATGCTCTGATATGCCGGGCGAATAATCTTATCCACGTTAATCAGTTCCTCCATGCGGTGGGCGCTCCAGCCCACAATCCGTGCCATGGCAAAAATGGGCGTGAATAATTCTTGAGGAATGCCAAGCATATTGTATACAAATCCACTGTAAAAGTCCACATTGGCACTGACGCCCTTGTAGATTGCGCACTCCTCCCCGATCACCTCCGGCGCGATGCGCTCTATCATGGAGTAAAGTTCAAACTCACTCTTCTGGTGCTTCTCCTCCGCCAGCATCTCCACAAAAGTCTTAAACGCCAGCGCCCTGGGATCAGAAATGGAATAAACCGCATGGCCCATGCCATAAATCAGTCCCCGCCTGTCGAAAGCCTCCCTGCGAATCAACTTGTGAAGATATTCCCTCACCTGTTCCTCATCGGTGATATCCTTCACATGCCGCTTCAAATCCTGAATCATTTCCACCACCTTGATATTTGCACCGCCATGCTTCGGCCCCTTCAGGGAAGAGAGCGCGGCGGCAATGACGGAATAGGTATCAGAACCGGCAGATGTCACCACCCTGGTGGTAAATGTAGAGTTGTTTCCTCCCCCGTGCTCCATATGAAGTACCAGCGCCAAATCCAGCACCTTCGCTTCCACATCGGTATATTTCTTATCGGGACGGAGCATGCGCAGGATATTTTCCGCCGCTGACAAATTATCGTCGGGACGGTGAATGTAAAAACTCTCATCACACTCATAATGGTTGTACGCATGGTATCCGTACACTGACAGCAAAGGAAATACCCCGATGAGCAGCAAACTCTGCCGCAGCACATTTTCCAAGGAATTATCCGTCACCTTGTCATCATAGGAAGACAGCGTCAGCACGCTCTTGGTCAAAGAATTCATAATATCATTGCTAGGTGCCTTCATGATAACGTCCCGGACGAAATTAGTTGGCAGCCGCCTGTTCTTCGCCAGTATCTTCTGGAACTCCACCAGCTGCTCCTTGTTTGGCAGATCTCCAAACAGCAGCAAATATGCTGTCTCCTCAAATCCAAAACGCTTATCGTTCCGAAAGCCCTTGGTCAAGTCAAAAATATTGTAGCCCCGATAATACAGCTGTCCATCGCAGGGCACTGTTCTGCCATCCTTCTTCTCGCTGGCCTTAATCAGCGAGATATTCGTAATGCCGGACAAAACTCCCTTGCCATTCTTGTCCCGCAATCCTCTCTTCACGCCAAACTCCTCAAACAGCTTCACGTCTATTTGATTATTCTCCCTGCAGATTTTACTGCACTTATCCGCATATTTCTCCATCATCTTGTCAAAATTCTCACTCATATAAATCCCCTTGCCTTTCCGTTGCCTGCAAATCTCTAGCCGCAGGCACAAATTTGTGCGTGAAAATTCATTTTTCACACTTGCCTCGCCTTCTACCTGATGTCCCCCTCATGTATCATCTCAATAATATTGTGGTTCATGGTGGTTGCCACCTCTCTCAGCACTTCCTGCTGTTCGCCGGTAATTCCGGCAAATATGTTCTTCAACATTTTTTTCCTCTGCCGAGAAACTGCTTCGATAATGGGCAGCGCCTGCTCCTGAAGCAGCAAATGTACGTATCTCTTATCCTTTCCTCGATGCTTCTTTACCAGCAGCCCTCTTTCCAGTAATTTTTCCACCGACTTGGACACGTAAGATTTTGCCATAAAATGCATCTCCACAATATCCTTGGCAGTGTCGCACTGTTCATGCTCATAGAGAAATAGCAGAACGCGAATATCGACCATGGTCAGGCGATACTCCTCCAGCACGGTGCTCAGATACACTTCCTGCAGTTTCTTATAGTGCCTCCCGCTTAATAGTAACTCCATTTTGTCATCCACCGTCACCACATCCTTCCACCCAGAATGTATTCGCAAGTGACTATTCGCAGTCAATTTTTAAAAACACCGCAAGCAAATAGTTCATTACAGAACTATTTTAACAGATAAAATGCCTTTATGTCAAATATTTCACAAAGTTTACATATATTAGTAATGCAATATGCTGCGATTCGCTCCAAGACTTTGCATTCGCTGCAAAATCTTGGAGCAATATAATGATGTGGTAAAAGCAAACCCAACTTTACTTTTCCCCTTGGCATGGCTATACTGATACAAAGGCTTCATTAGCAAAGTTATGCCGGCAGGGAATGAATGGCTGCGAATAGCAGCCAACCAATGAATGAAACGGGGAGGCAATCATGTTTTCAGAAGAGAGACTAAAAGAGATCGTCCACAAAATCAAAGATAATTATGACCAAGAGGAACTATTCTGCATCAAGAAGGGCCAGCAGATGCCCAGTCGGAACGCCATCATACATATCATCATGGGATTGCGCCAGCTGATGTTTCCCGGCTACTTTGACGAGGAGCACCTAGGCAGTACCATGACGGAATATTTTCTCGGTCACAATATGATGAAATTATACGATGCGCTGACCTTGCAGATTCGGGCAAGCCTGCTGCAGCAGGGGCAGGAAAAAAGCGATGGGGCAGCAATGTGTGAGAAGGCAGAAGATATCTGCAGCCAATTCTTCCGCTCCCTGCCCCGCATCCAGCAAACCATCATGAAGGATGTGCAGGCGGCCTATGACGGGGACCCCGCCGCCCGCTCGAAAGAGGAGATTATTTTCTGCTATCCGGGACTGCTGGCGGTGTTTATCTACCGCATGGCTCACGAACTCTATCTCCTGCACGTGCCTTTTATTCCCAGAATTATGACGGAATACGCCCACTCCCACACGGGGATTGATATCAACCCCGGCGCCACCATCGGCGAATACTTCTTTATCGACCATGGAACCGGCGTGGTCATCGGCGAAACCACCGAGATTGGTGACAATGTGAAAGTATACCAAGGCGTCACCCTAGGCGCCCTGTCCACCAGAAGCGGCCAGCTATTGCGGGACGTGAAGCGCCATCCCACCATCGGGGACAATGTGACCATCTACTCCAACGCCTCGATTCTGGGGGGGGAGACCGTCATCGGAAAAGGGGTGGTCATTGGCGGCAACGCCTTTATCACAGAATCGGTGCCCGATGGTTCTCGTGTCAGCGTGAAAAATCCCGAAATCACCATCACGGAAAAGAGAGAGACCGACGACATCTTCGACTGATGGAACGAATCATAAGTTGAATAGTTTCCACACAAAAAAGCAGCAGAATCTTATGACAAGCATCCTGCTGCTTTTTTTCACTGGGTAAAACTACTGCGAAGCACATTATAAACCGTGTTGGCCACATATTCCAGCGGGACCTGCTTTTCCACCGCACCAATATCGTAAGCCACCTTGGGCATCCCATACACCACGCAGGTAGCCTCATTCTGCCCGATGGTTCTCGCCCCCGCTTTCCGCATGGCCAGCAGCCCCTTTGCGCCGTCCGCCCCCATGCCGGTGAGAATCACTCCCACCGCATTTCTTCCAGCCGCCTTTGCCACCGACTCAAAGAGAACGTCCACGGACGGGCAGTGGCCACTGACCTTGGCTCCCGGCCTGACCTCTACCCGATAGGTATCCCCCGTACGCATCAGGCGCATCTGCTTATCCCCCGGCGCAACGAGTATCTTTCCCTTCTCCACCAAGTCTCCATCCTTTGCCTCCCTCACTACCACCTCGCATTCCTTATCCAGACGTTCCGCATACATCTCTGTAAATTTGGGGGGCATATGCTGTACAATCACAGTTCCGGGAATATCTGTATGAAAATTCGTCACCACATCGCTGATGGCCTCCGTTCCACCGGTGGAAGCACCGATTGCCAGCACCTTATTGTGAAATTCCCCACCGCCGGATACCACCTGCTTCACCGGCCTCCGCTCCCTCTGTCCCACCTGGGCGGCTGCGGCAGCCCTGATCTTAGGCACCAATTCTCCCTGCACCCATTTACCGATATCATCCGGCGAGGACTGTACCGGCTTATTCACGAAATCCACTGCTCCCGCCTTCATCGCATCGAACACCGTGGCATTCAAGGCACTGACCATCACAGTAGGAATGGGATACTGGGGCATCAGCCTCCTCAAAAAATCTATGCCATTCATCCGGGGCATCTCCACATCCAATGTCATAACATCCGGCTCAAAGCGCAAAATCATGTCCCTGGCCTGAAAAGCATCCCCTGCCGCCGCCACCACTTGAATATCCGGATAGCCATTCAGAAACCGGGAAATCATCTCCCGAAAAAGCCTGGAATCATCTACCACCAAAACTTTAATTTTATTCATTACCATTCTCACTTCACTTTCCTGTATATTGACGGCTGAAGGCATTGAAAGCCAGATGAAATCTCGCTAACGCTCTCCGTAGTCCCTATAAGCAGATAGCCGCCCATCACCAAATGATCATATATCCGGCCTAGCAGCTTCCTCTTTGTCTCCTCGTCAAAGTAAATCATCACATTCCTCAGGAAAACCACATGGAACAATCCTCTGAAAGATATTTCATCCATCAAATTAAACTGCCGAAACACAATCTTTTCCCGCAATTCTTCCTTCATCTGAAACTGATCCTCTCCCAACTCACGAAGATACCTGCGCTTCCAATTCTCCGGCAACGGTCTGATTTGCTCCTCCAGATATACGCCGCTCTTGGCCTTCTGCAATACCTGAGTGGAAATGTCTGTGGCAAGTATCTGGGTATTCCAGCCCTCGTCCAGAGAAAAGAAGTCCTGCAGCACCATCTGAATCGTGTAGGGCTCCTCCCCGGTAGAGGAAGCCGCCGACCAGATGCGCACATCCCGGCTCTTCCCGCGCTGCACATTCATAATCCAAGGAAGAATCACCCGTTTCAGGTAGTCCATATGCTCAAACTCCCGCATAAAATAGGTGTGATTGGTGGTCAGTACATTGATTAGCTTTCCCGCCTCTTTCCCAGCGGGATTCTTCTCTACCTCCTCAATATACTGCTCATAGCTTTCATATCCTTCCCGCAGCAAATAATTCTCCAACCTTCCTGCAATCAGCACCCGCTTTCGTCCCAGTTCAATTCCATAACGATCTTTCACATATTTAACTATATGCTGAAATTCTGGTTCTGATAATTGCAAGTTACCTACCTCCTTACAATACTTCTTCCGATACAAGTTCCCGATACATGGCAGTGAGCGCCCTGCCCCGGTGGCTCACCTTATTCTTTTCCTCCGGCTTCAGTTCCGCAGTGGTGCACCCAAATTCCGGCACATAAAAAATGGGATCATAGCCAAATCCATTGTCTCCCCGCTGCTCATGGCCGATGCGCCCCTCTATCACCCCCCTGGTGGTAAGACTCCTGCCATCCGGGAAGGCACATGCCATGGCGCAGACAAACCTCGCCGTCCTCTTTTCCTCCGGCACTCCCTCCAGCAACTTGATAATATGGTTATTTTTTATATCATAGGACGTATCCTCACCCAGATATCGGGCAGAATAAATGCCCGGCGCACGATCCAGATAATCCACCTCCAGCCCGGAATCATCCGCCAGAACCATCTGACCTGTGATTTCGCTAATCTTTCTGGCCTTAATCATGGCATTCTCCTCGAAAGTGCTGCCATCTTCCACAATCTCCACATCCTGAAGCTTCTCGTCCTTCAAGGAGGCAAAATCAATGTTCTCCCCTCCTAGAATCTGACGAATTTCATCCATCTTCCCCTCATTTCCTGTGGCCACAATAATTTTTCTTCGCTGATTCATGGTATTCCTCCGCCTTTCTGCACGTCGCTGCGAAACCATACGATTCCTCTGTCGATATTTTCGTCGTCAGGAATTTTTTTCGCCCTTCGCTCCTTTTTCCATGGCATTCACAATTCCCTGATAAATTCCCTCGGCAATCTTCTGCTGTCCAATTTCCTTTTTCAGCAGGCTCATATCGCTCTGATTGGTCATATATCCAATCTCCACGATAGTCGCAGGCACCTTAGCATGACGCAGCAGATATAGTCCGTTCCTCTTAATCGTCCCCCTCTTCTTCATGTCTGCGCTGACAGCCACCTGCTCTAAGATTACGTCTGCCAATTCCCGATTTGCCAGTTTCCCATATTCGGGATTCTTCCCGGCATACAAAGTCTCCACCCCAAAGGTATTCACTCCGCCCTGCAGCGCATTGCAATGTATGCTCACAAATAAATCCGCCTGCAGCGCATTGGCCAGCCGGGTGCGGGCCTTCTTAGAAACCTTCTCATCCTTCGTGCGGGTATAATACACCGTCATATCGGCCTTGTCCAACAGTCTGGATAATTTTTCCTGTACAGCGAGCACAATATCCTTCTCATGGTATTTCCGATTGGCAGAGGATGTTCCCTCGTCCATGCCTCCATGTCCCGCATCCACCACCACAATCTTATCATGAGCCTTCCTTGCAGAGAGCAGGGAAATATAATATGCCTCATCCGATTCAAACAAAATCGGCTCATAGGCTTTCTTCAACGTAAATTTCAACTGTATGCTATTATTCTCGTCATCCTGCTTTTTCTGATCCACCACCTCAATTTTGCGAAACGCCGGATCCTTTTTCGTAATTATTCCACCACTCACATGATACCCCCGCACTCGCAGGATATCTCCGGCATCAATGCTGCCTGGGGCAACACCCTGAAATGTCAGGATTACCTGAAAATCCATATATTTATTTTGGAGATACACCTTGGCTGGAGTTGGAACCGCCTTCTTGGGTATTTTGATATAGGTATTCGACCGCTCCTCCACAAGCGCCTTGGTTGCCACCGTGGGCTCCTCCTTCTTTTCCTGAGCAGACACTGTCTTCTGTCTCTGGGATTCCTTATAATCCTCTGCGCGCACGCCTACCTCCAGCTGCTGCTGGATTCTCTGGGAAAACCCAAGGCTGCTCACGAACACCACAGCAAAAAAAGCGATGCTCTGAATGGCAAGACGCCTCCATTCCTGCATTTCCATCTCCATATCCTCCATGCTGCCGCATCTCCCTTGCAGCAACTCATGTATTTATAAAATCGGCATGCCCTTTCTGGCGACACCACAGAAAATTATACAATAATCCCCCAAGTTATGCAATACCAAGTCAGTCGTTATAAAAACCGATTTTTGTTGTAATTACGAGAATTTCACAGTATAATATAATGATGTCGGGGGCAAAAGGTACTTTGCCCCAACTGATGACACGGATCGCTACATTGCTACACAATTTCCGCAATCCTACAGCGTCATCTAATTGATGTAAAGTCCGTTCATTTGTAACAGTCAAAGACATGAAGCCACTGTTTCTATCGAATACTGGCAGGCAATTACAGAAGAAAGCCTGTATTGCTAATGCACTGACCAGTTAAATATTAAAACATGTTGACAGAAAGGGAGGAAATACATGATTAAGAACATCAATCTCGCTGGGACATGGCAGTTCGCCATGGACGGTGATAAGACAGGCATTGAGAAGAAATATTTTGCTGCATTACCAGAGGATACCATCTCCCTTCCGGGAACCATTTCCATGGCAGAGAAGGGCACTCCCTCAGACAAGCGGGAGATAGGTACTCTGACCGACCCCTACCTCTTTGAAGGCTATGCCTGGTATGCCAAGGAAATCTCCTTGGCGGACGAGGATTTGGAGCGGGAAATATATCTGCATTTGGAGCGCACCCGCATGACCAAGGTGTGGGTCAATGACACGCTGGTGGGAGAGCATGACAGTTTGAATACTCCCCACCGCTATCGGCTGACAGATGATATTACAGAAAAAGATTTCCGGCTCACCGTGCTAGTCTCCAATGTGGACTACCCCACCAAGGGCGGACACCTGACTTCTCCTGACACCCAGACCAACTGGAACGGCATCATCGGTGAAATCTCCCTGCAGCTGTATGACAAAATATATATCGATCATATCAAGACATTCCCCAATATTGAGGAAAAGACAGTGAAAGTCACATTCACCACCCAGAACCGCACGGACAGCCCGGCAACGAAGAAAATATCTGCACAGGCATTTTTGACAGACATCAATGGAGATACCGGCGTCACAGCTCCGGCGGCATCTTCCGAAATAGCATTTCCTGCCGGGGAAGGCCAGGGGGAGCTGGTCTATTCCCTAGGCATCGATGGGGCTTTGTGGAGCGAATACACCCCGGTAGTCTACCGTCTGGAGTTGTCTCTGGAGGGAAGCCAGGAAAAATCAGCCACCACCTTCGGCCTGAGAAAATTCTCTACCACGGAGACGGAATTTCTCATTAATGGAACGCCCACCTTTCTGCGAGGAAAGCACGACGGACTGATCTTTCCTATGACGGGAGCAGTTCCTGCCACGGTGGAGGAATGGATTCGGGTAATGAAGATATCCAAATCCTACGGAATCAACCACTACCGCTTCCACACCTGCTGCCCGCCAGAGGCCGCATTCACTGCCGCAGACTATCTGGGAATATATATGGAACCCCAGCTGCCCTTCTGGGGCACTCTGACTGCGCCGGGAGACGAAGGGCACAATGAGGAGGAGCAGAATTATCTGGTGACAGAGGGCTTCCGCATGATGGATGCCTTTGGCAACCACGCCTCCTACTGCATGATGTCCTTAGGCAACGAGCTCTGGGGCAGCAAGGAGCGGATGGCTGAAATTATCAGGAATTACAAAGCCGCGGACAGCCGCCATCTCTACACCCAAGGCTCCAATAACTTCCAGCACACGCCAGTGCTTTTGCCGGAAGATGATTTCTACGTGGGGGTGCGCTTTAGCAAAAACCGTCTGATTCGAGGCTCCTACGGCATGTGCGATGCCCCGCTGGGCCACATCCAGTGGAACGCCCCCTCCACGATGCACAACTACGACGAGGATATTTTGCCAAGCAATGCAGAATCCTCCAATGCCGACGGGGCACAGGAAATCGAAATCCAGTACGGAACTGGCGTGAAGAAGGTGAAGGCCGCTCAGGGAGAGGGGGCGCTGATTCCCCACATTCCCGTAGTGACCCACGAAATAGGCCAGTTCGCCGTATATCCGAATTTCAAGGAAATAGATAAATACACCGGCGTGCTAAAGGCAAGGAACTTTGAAATCTTTCGGGAACGCCTAGAAGAGAAGGGAATGCTTGACCAGGCAGAGGACTTCTTCTATACTTCCGGCAAGCTTTCCGTGCGCTGCTATAAGGAGGAACTGGAAGCCGCCGCCCGTTCCAGACTGGTTGCCGGATACCAGATTCTGGATATTCAGGATTTTTCCGGACAAGGCACCGCCCTAGTAGGCATTCTGGATGCCTTCATGGACAGCAAGGGGCATGTCACCCCGGAGGAATGGGCTGGATACTGCTCCGACGGCATTCTTCTGGCACAGTTTGAATCCTACGTGCACACTGCGGGAAAGAGTTTTAACGCCGCCATGGCACTGCGCTACTACAATCCTGAAAAGTTAATTGGAAAGAAGCTCCACTGGACGCTGACCAACACTGTGGCTGACAAAATCAACACAGGCGCTGCCGCCGTGGGCAGTGAAAATCTTGGAAAGCCTTATGAAGACCACGGCATTCTGGCAGAGGGAGACGTAATGATTCCTGACGGTGCTTTCGGCTTGGTACAGTTGGGAGACCAGACCATTCCCGTGCCAGAGGCAGATGAGGCAAAAGCATACACCCTCACCCTGACGGTGGCGGGCACTTCCATGAGAAATGTATATGAGTTTTATGCCTATCCCAGCCAGAGCAAGACCAATCTCTCCATTATGTCCAATGTCCAGCAGAATGGAACGCACCTTTTCCTGACTCAGGACTTTTCCGAGGCAGAAGCCATGCTCGCTCAGGGAAAGCGGGTGCTGTATCTGCCCCGGGAAGTGAAGGAAAGCCTAGAAGGATTCTACTGCACGGACTTCTGGTGCTACCCCATGTTCCGGGATATCTGCGAATGGATGAAAAAGCCCGTGGCCGTGGGAACCATGGGACTGCTGCTGCAGGAGAACCACCCTGCGCTCCAGAACTTCCCCACCCACAAATATGCCACGCCCCAATGGTATCACATCGTCTCAAATAGTGACTGCGCCATTTTGGATGATGCCACAGAAAAAACCTACCGCCCCATCCTTCAGATGGTGGATAATTTCGAGCGAAACCATAAGCTGGGCATCCTCTTTGAGGGACGGGTAGGCGAGGGAAGTCTGCTTATCTGCACCAGCCGATTGAGCGAGATTGCCGACAGGCCAGAGGTAAAGCAGTTTACCAAGTCCATCTTGGATTACGCCACCTCCGATGCCTTCGCACCAGAAGCGGAACTGGATATGGCAAAGCTGCGAAAGGTGTTCGAGGACCAATTATGAGATGTGGATTGATCTGGCGGGAACATGGCTCTTCGGCGTGCCACTGGGCATCACCATGATCCTGTTCAAGAAAAGGTGCTGGATGAATTGTCTGCAATGACCTCATCCCCAGCCAAATATTTCCCCATCTCCCGCATCACTTCCTCCACGTGGATGGGCTTTACCAGATGGGCATTCATCCCCGCCGCCAGAGACTCATTCCGATCCCTCTCAAATGCCATGGCACTGAGAGCAATGATGGGGATCGACCCAGCATCCTTTCTATGCCTCATGTTACGGATAGCCCTAGCCACCTGATGCCCATCTAAAATGGGCATCAGGATATCCATCAGAATCAAGTCATATTTCCCATCCCTTCCGCTTTGGAACAAGTCAATGCACTGCCTTCCATTGCTGGCAACCTCCACAGTGGCGCCATGCTTTTCCAGCAACCTCATTACGATTTCTGCATTCATGGCATCATCTTCTGCCAGCAGGATGGTCTTTCCCGTCAAATCCACAAATCCTCTGCTCGATTTCTTCTGATTTGCCAGAAATTCTATCATGCTTTCATTCGCCGGAATCTCCATGGCCAGCTGAAATGTGAATCTGGTGCCTCTTTCACTGCTACTTTCTATCTCCAGTTGTCCTCCCATCATCTCCACATAACGGCATGCGATTATTATGTCTAATCCTATGCGGGAATCCCGATCCAGATTCCATCGCTTTCCATTTTCCAATAGTTCCGAAATCTTCTCGATCTCTCTCTGGGATATAGGCACGCCATAATCTTCCACCATGAAGAACATCTCTGCCGCAGCCTCATCTCTGTTCATTTCCTGCACCAGTACATGAATTTTGCCACCCCGGTCAGAATATCGGATAGCATTCTCCACCAGATTGGATAGCACCCGACTGATTTTTGCAGAATCCCCCCGAAGCAAATTCTTCTGAAACTGCCTTTCAAAGAGAAGATTGATTTGTCCAAGCCGGCTATGCCTCAGCGACCGCTCCTCAATCTTTGCCAGCACGTCCTCCAAGCTAAAGATTTCGTCGGCAGGCTGCCAAGCAGCCAGCTCTATCTTGGACAAATCCAGAATGTGATTCACCAGATGATTCATATCTTGGGAAGCAGTATCAATCAAATCCAAGCATTTCTCCACATGCTCCCAGTTCTTCAAATCCGTGCGGGCAATCTCTGTCATCTCAAATATGGCGTTCATGGGCATTCGCATCTCATAAGACATCTGGTTCAGAAGGGTATTCCGATCCTGTATGGACTGGCTGTCCAGCATCATAAGCAGACTATTTCCCAGAAGCTTGCTCGCCTGCAGCAGCTGTCCCTTCCACTCATCACTCCAAGCAAAATCCGTCTCTGCAATATCATATACCAGAACAGCTCTGCACACATCCTCCGACACCATCGGACAAATCAGGCTGGAATATCCGGAAACCAGCAGCGGATTCTCTCCGAATTGCCGAAAGAAATCAATAAAAGCGCCTATGGTATTATCCACGATTCTGCTGTGTCCAAAATTTTCCACAAAAAAGTCACGCACCTGCCTGTTCAGCGAAAACATATCGCAGGCCTGTCGAACCCCGTCCGACACCGCCCAATGGAAAAGCGCATTTACAGACTTCTTTCCCTTCAGGATAGGATAAATCCTAATCCCATCCAGCTGATAGAATTTTCCTACTCTGGCCATGGCAATCTGAATCGTACTCTCCCAATCCTTGGCTCCAATCATCAAGGCAGAGATATTGTCCAGAAAGAGCTGGGATTTTTGAGCGCGCTTTCTAGGCGCAATCTCGTGATATGTTTTTTCTGTAGATACCGCTGCAATCCCACAGTCGGAATCATACTCCAGCATCCCTTCCTCCCGCCATCCCGCATCAATATATCCCAGCACGATGGTGAAGAGATTATCAATTTTCTCTTCTCCCAGATAATAACCGAAATCATACTCCAGCCTGTCTATAGACTTCTCTCCCACATAAAGCTCCCGCAAGCCATTGTTCAGATTTTGCCGGATGGCTCTGGAATCTACGCTCTCGGAATCTTCCAAATACATCAGGAATACGCCGGAAGAGAGGCGGCAAGTCAAAGCACCGGCCACTTCTCCCGCCTCCTTCATCACCTCGGCGGCATTCATCACCACAAAATCCCGATAAATCTCCCCATAGCACTCACCGATTTCTCGATAATTCTTCAGATGCACAATCATAATCTGATGCATCTTCCCAGTATTTATGATTTCCGACTCATGAATAATCTTCCGCATGCTGGCGTAGTAATACATCCCTGTCAAGGCATCAAACTTTTTTGCCTCCTCTGCCTTCATCTCCTCCAGTCTCTCCTCTGTCACATCCCGAAGCTTGCCCAGAATCGTCACGGAACGACCTTTGCTATTACGCAGGATATTGACCTCATAATGCACCCATCCACCGTATTCTTTTCCACCCTCCACATAACGCAAATCAATTCTGCCGCTATGGTGGTTCCCATATTCCGCTGGCATGGCGAGAAATTTTTGAATCACATTGCAGACCTCCAGGGAATTCCATTGCAATTCTCTGGCATACGACAGAAAATTCCTTATTTCAACGTCCTTCTTTTCCCAATCCCGAATGGTTCCATTGCTAGTGTAGACATCCCGTCCAAGATGATACTCGAAGATAATATCGTCAGAGACATCCAACGCCATCTGCAGCTTTGCCTCCTCCTTCTCTATCTCATCAATAAACCTCCTCTGTACCATCAGAATCAAGTGCGCCCGTTCCGCCAGCCGGTATAAGAACACAAAGCAAATCATAAACTCAATAGTGAACCCCGCCGCCAGAGGCACATATGTCTCCCACACCGGCTCTCCCGGATACAGCCGATCCCTAGTTTCCATAGCGCGAAAAAAATAAGAAATCAAATAGCCCAGATAGGCCAGCAGAATAGTTTTGGAAGCCAGCACCTTGTCAAAATACATGCAGCTGATAATAGGCGCTACCATGAAGGTCATATAGACGCCCACGTAGTATTCCGCACCAAGGGTACTGGTTAGCGCAATAACGCAAATCAAAATATAATATTTTAAAAAAACCTGATTGTCAATGAATTTCGACAGGACAAAGGGAGATACCGTGCAAAATGAGCCAAGGCAGATAAGCGTAATCTGCACATGGCTGGAAAACTTGAATATTCCCGCCACATTCAGGAGCAGCATCACGGGAAAAAAGATAAAGACAATGGCCAGATACTTGCACACCGTGGCGTTTACCTGCCGTTCATTCGTCTCAAATAATGCTTTTTCTGTTTTCAATTCATTTCTACTAATATTTATCATGACGTCCCTCAATAATTATAATTTATATATATTTCATAATTTTTTTGATTTTAACATATAAAATGTGATTTATCCAGATAAATTATTTAAAATCAAAAGTTGCTATTCACGGTCATTTCTAGACATATAACAGAATCGTTGCACTTGCACATAAGATTCTGGCTATTTTCTAGAAATTGGCTGTGAATAGTAACAATCAAAAACTTTGCCCATCACTCATTTTTTTCTTTCATATTGTCAGAAAATAAAGTATAATCATATAGTAGAAAATACTACCGCAAACAAGAAGATAGAGGAGGACGTTACCGTGAAACAATTTTTTGGAATGAGCCAGAGCGGAAATTTACAGGATGCTGTCCGCGGATTAAAGAATCCTCAGCTCATTATGCTATTATCGAATAGCGATCAGTTTGAGGCACATGTGAAAAAGCTGGAAGCGCTTTATCCCAATATCCCAAGCATTGGATGCATCGGGATGAGTTACGACAGCACCGTTGTTGAAAAGGGTGTGGGAATCATAGCATTTACAGACGGCGTCACCGTTGCCACCAATGTGCTGGAACAAGCATCCACCATGCCGGTAAAATATATCGAACGGCTGGAGAAAGATGTGAATAAAGTCAACGCTTCCCACACCGACCGATACGCCGCCGCCCATATGAACGACGATCAGGC
>CASGVX010000002.1 GCA_949346185.1 uncultured Lachnospiraceae bacterium | reverse complement strand
GTAAATAAGATGAAATTGTAATACAAAATAGTAAGAAAGACAATAATACGCACGTTTTTGTATTCGTGTTATTGACAAAAATCAGTATTTGGTATAATATAGAAAAAGAAAGATGAAAATAAATGCGAAGTGAAGGGAGAGTATTTTATGAGTGCATCTAAAAAAAGCAAAACGATTCGTGTTGCGGTTGACGCCGGGTTTTCTGGCGGGAAGGTGACGGTAAACAAGCTTGTGTTCAATATACCGTTTGTCTGCATCCAGAATGATAGCCTGAAAGATGGAGATTACAGCCTGAGAAGAGTGGATGATAATTTTATTCAGAGTACATATGACGGCGTTTCATATACAGTAGGAGAGGTGGCCAGGACATATCTGCTGCGCAGCAAGAAGGCTGAGAATACGGACGGCATCATGCAGGGGTTTTATACGGTGAGCCGTTTTACGACAAGAGAATTTGAGATGACCTTGAAGACGCTGATCGCATATGGCCTCGTTAAGTACGAGGAGTATACGAAATCAAACAGCAAGGTGGAGACATTTATGCTCGAAGAGGCAGACCAGTGGGATATTCAGGTGGGGGTTTCCCTGCCGCAGTCTTATCTGACGGAATACAGGGTTCTCATCAGGAACTATCTGATTGGAAAAGATGGGGACCAGCCGATTCAATTAGGCATCGTCATGGGAACGAATGAGGAAAGGGAAGTATCTTTCCATGTAAATAAGAATGTCACGTGCAATGGGCAGACCATTCTCGCCATCATCAATGAATTGATGGATGAGGAGGGGAACGATGTGGATGAGATGTTTGACAATCTGCCTTCTGTTGTCCTGGATGGGGGATATAAGACCATGGGAGAGGCGCTCGTTGACGTGGACCAGTCCGTTGTGGGTGCCAATTCTAATACGGAATATGCCATGATGAATATCAATGAGAGGGTTACGGAGGAAATCAGCAGATATGCCGCTGGATATCACGATTACATGATGGATGAGCTGGCGGAACGAGGCGAGGTTATCCATTATCTGGACGGGGAAGGGCAGGTTAAGGATATCAGTGTCAGGGAATTGAAGGACAGGGAGACGACGGCGGCCTCTGAAAAGCTGATTGAGCATCTGCTGGAGAAGTTTGACAACCTCTTAAAGGTCAAGATGATTCTGGTTGCCGGAGGGTCGGGAAGCGTGTTCTATCCCTTTATCAAAGAATACTGCGACGAGAAAAGGCAGTATCTGTCTGACAAGGTGATACTTGCCTGCAGTAATCCCGAAAATGTATTCCATGGAATCGTGGAAGAGGAGGGAAGGTTCGTGGAGAAGGAGATTACGGACCCGGTTTATGCGGTTTCCCTCGGCCTGTATAAGCAGATGGTGGCAAGCCGGGAATAGGATGCGGGATGGAATGGAGGAAATATGAGCAGAGAAAGATACTCCCTCCGCTTGAGCAAGAGCAGGACGGATAAGGTTCTCCGTATATGGCATGATATCGTGATGGAGGATTCCGAGGAAAAATCAGGCAAGGTCAGCTTCCTTGTAAAAAATGCCCTCTTATCATATATCAGGACGAAAGAGTTTGTCTGCATTGGAAGGATTTGCGTGGATAGCAGGGACGATTCGGAGATGAGCAAGATTGTTTCCCTGCAGCTGAATTTGAAAGACAGTCCTGAGATTCTCCAGTGGATGGAATGGATTGATGCATCGCCCTATAAGATTTCAAATATCGTGCGGGAGATTCTGATTAAATCCATTGAGATAGTTGACAGGCCGGAAGATGAGTGGATTCCTTCGTACCTTGATTTTGACAGGAACGAGGAATTGTCCATTGCATCTGATCTTGCTGGCTTTAACAGATACATGTCGCAGATAGAAGGCGATGCAATGAGCCGTAAGGTGCCGGAGAGGGGGCGGCAGGCGGAATCTGGAGGAGCAGATGAAATGCCTGGGCAGGCACAGGCCGGAATTCCCCCGAAATCTGAAAGGAAGCGCCCTGCCAGATGCGCAAATCTGTTTGGGGACGATGATTGGTAGATTTACTGGGTTGCTGCATGGCCGCAAGGCCGTGTGGCAATCTTTTTTTATGGAAAAGTTTGAGAGCGCCTCAATCCTTTGAGGTGCTATTTTTTTGCCATTTCCGCTGGTATTGCGCTTTGCCGGGGGGTTATGGCTATACTGTCCTGATTACGCATGGGAAGTTTGCAGTCAGGAGGTGTGCGAGTGGGAATCATTGACGCAGTTAGGAAAAGGAAGAAGGGCAAAATCATTATCAAGATATTAGGGACGCTGTCGCCAGTGCTTATTGCCCTGCTGTGCGTGATTGCCCTGGTAAGCGGGCTCTTTGCCATATGGAATTTCCTGACAGGCTTGTTCAAATCGCCGGTAAATCATCCTGAAAATTATGATTTTTCCAATTACACCCTCGAGAAGCTGATTGAATGCGCGGATGATGAGGATATTATTTCGGATGAGTATCTTCGGGGAATGATGATTGACAGGAGTTCGTATAAGCGCCTTTTGAAGGCGGTGAGGACCTTCAATGCAGAGTATGTGTCGGATGCCAAGCAGATCCAGATGAAGCATACCTATACTACAAAGCGGCTCGTGACCTATGAGGAATCCATTAATCCTAAAAATACGCCAAGGCCTACCCCAAATCCCTTTATTCCGGATAAAAAGGATGCAGGGAAGAGCTGGCCGAACGCAACGGCAGGGCCGAAGGCCACGCCCCAGACGGTTAAAAAGGTAAAGGTCATTAAGGAAAAGCATACGGATTACGAATGGAAGACGGTATACGTATCGACGAAAGACCTGGAGGGGCAGTATCAGATCGACTGGCAGCCGGTCCTCCAGTCAGTCCTGCAGAATTTCATTTACAATTACAATAGCCTGGTCTTGAAGGGAAAGGGCAGTTCCCCGGCTTCTCCCGCTGAGAGTCCTGCAGAAAGCCGGAAGGCAGAGGGGCTTGGCAGCGAGGTGGCGGAATATGCCTGCAGGTTTCTAGGAAATCCCTATGCATGGGGCGGCACAAGCCTGACAAAGGGCTGCGACTGTTCTGGATTTACTATGAAAGTCTATGAGCATTTCGGGTATTCCCTGCCGCACAGTTCGGCCTCTCAGAGAAACTGTGGCATGAGGGTATGCGACAAGTCTGATTATTCTCAGGAAAGGCTGATGCCTGGAGACATCATATGCTACGAGGGTCATGTTGCCATTTATATTGGAAATGGGAAGGTTGTGAATGCTGCCAGCAAGAAGAGCGGCATCTGCGTCAAAAAGATTATGTACCGCAGGGACTTCGTCTGCGCCCGGAGAATCATTAAATCAAATAATAAACAATATTCATCTCAGGGAAGCAGAAAAAGCAGTGCGGTCCTGGAAAGCAGCGGCAGGCGGATGGCGGGAAAGTCATCAGCGGCCGAGCCGGCTGGCGCTGCCGGGGCAGACAAAAAGCTGGTAGGAAATTCGGCAGAGGAGGCGTGCTGGAATTTTTTCAAGGCCAAGGGGCTCAGCGACGTAGCCTGTGCGGCTATTATGGGGAATCTGTCTGCGGAGCATGGATTCAAGACGGATAGCGGCGGGATTGCCCAGTGGCAGGGCGGAAGATGGGCAAATTTGTGCAGGACGTATCCAGGGCATCAGTATGAGCTGCTATACCAACTGAAATTCCTATGGAAGGAACTGACTGGGCCATACAGCAAGGTTCTGATCAAAATATCCAAGAAGGACACGCAGCTTGCGTGGATTGCAGATAATAATCCCGGGGCTGTATATGATTTTGCATATGGATATGAAGGATGCCTGGCCCACCTGAGTTCATATTTCAGGGCTCATCCGGAGCGCGTGGCCCATGATATCCAGGATTATCCGAAACGCTTGAGGGAAGCGGAAAGGATTATAAGAAGGTATGGCAACAGCAGGGGGACGGATGGAAAGACCTATTATGCGGGGGACACGTCCGCCTCGGACCCCGGTTATCGCTATGGGGAGCCGGCGCAGATCGGCAAGTATGACAGGAAGAAAAAATGGGTGCATTTAAGCGATGCGGATATTGATTCCATCATGGATGATTTTAAGCCCCATTTTGAATATTCCTATGACTTCGTGCGGGATGGGAAGGACAGGTTTACCTTTGATGAGTCTAAGAACATGCTTAACTCCGGGCTGAAAAATGATGGCGGAGACCCTGGGACGAAAAAGGGGCTGTATGAGTGGTACATGCCCTCGTCGTGCCTGGATTATGTGCGCATGGCCTACATGGATGTCACCTATGGCAATAACGTGCCTGTAAAATATGAGCTCAATGGCCGGCACTGGGCAAATATCATGAGCAGGTATGTGCCGCATTACAACGGGCCCTGGTTTGCAAGGCTCATTAAACTGATGCCCTATGGCAGCGATCCGATCAGGAGTTATGAGCATTTTGCGTCCCTGTCATCAGGGGAGTCCAGCTACGATATGTCGGATTATGAGATTGCCAATGCTACGGGAAATTACGAGGCGATGGAGCATGTCAAGCCCTCTGTACGGATACCCGAGAAAGCAGGCGGCATGGGGATTCCTCTATATTACCAGTGGGATGGCAGGTGGAAGGGAGTGCCCTTCGGGGGCAAAAATATTTCCTCCAGCGGCTGTTCTGTGGCATCCCTGGCCATGGTGCTCAGTTACCTGAAAAATGCCTGCATCTATCCGAACCATGTGGTGGCGTTTACGGGTGCCAGGAAATATTACCTGGCCGGCTCCGGGGCGAATTACAGGATATTTCCTGATTGCGCAAGGCATTGGAAGGTCGGGTGCAGACAGCAGGTCTGCAATGCAAATGCAATCAGGAGGGCATTGAAGAAAGGGCATCCGGTGATCGTGTCGGCCACGGGCTATGGAACGACGACGGAATTTACAAAAAGGGGCCATTTCATTGTCCTTCGGGGCCTGGACTCTAAGGGGCGGGTGCTGGTAAACGATCCCAATGACAATAGCAGCAAGAAGCATTATTTAAAGGCGTATTCGGCAGAATTTATCGTTTCAGAATGCACCATGAACCATTCCGTGGTGAAGCCGATGTGGGAATTTTGGAAGTAGTTTTGGGACAGGAGGAGGGAAAGCATGGCGGAAAGGTATTTGAAGAGAGTGTTTGGAAAGGTATCTAATGCGATAAAGGCAGAAAGGATGAAAAAGAGGTTATGGCAGGCATCGTTTGTCTGCATAGGGCTTGCCTGCATCTGGCTTTCCGGAGAGAGGCTGACGGATTTACTTCGTGAAAGCATGGGGGACGATGCGGTGGAAGAGGGGGGCTTCGAGGATTTGACGGAGGAGGAATTGGATGAGTATGCCTTTTCCCATGAAATGGATGATTACATAGGGGAGGAGGCTTTCATCAACCCAGAAGATGAATCGGGATATGACAGCGAAGCGGGTGCTGGCGACAATATGCTTGCTCAGGATTTTTATGACGATCATGGAAACCTGGCATGGAAGGGGCTTTCTGGAGAGGAGGCGCTGCATCCGTCAAAGGCGCAGATGCAGGCATTTGAAAAGGCATATAAGAAGTGGGGGGATGCTGTGGCAGAGGAATCAGAAGAGACGGGGATTGGCGTGGAAAGGGATCAATCCTTGGCATATCAGCTGAAAAAGCTTGTCTGCGAGTATAATGAACGCATTCCATATTCGCCAGATTCCTTTGATTACTACTGGGGATATCTGAAAAAAGAGTCACAGGACAATACTCCGTATATGGCAGACGGAGGCAGGGGGCCGGGGCTTGGGGGACTTGGGTACGTTACATGGGTAATGAGGAATGTGATGGGCAGGACGCCGGAAGCGCTGAAAGGGGAGAAATTCACGCCGTCAAAAGCCACCAGTGTGGAGGCAGGCGAACTGAAACCGGGAGATATCTGCGTGGAAAACGGCAGATATGGAAAGCGGTACGGGATAGTGATTGGCAGATTTGGAGATGGACCAGTGACAACGGTATGCGATGGAATGACCAGCGAGAAGTTTGTAACAGGCGGGAATCATTATGCAAATATTTCTTCGTTGTGCGATGATTATATTGGGAATTATGCGAGCATAGATTATGATGAATTTTATCGTCTGGGCGAATGGGAGGGTGAAAATGAATAATAAGAGCGGCAATAGGAGAATCAGTGGCTGGAGAGGGTATGTCGTGATTTTATTAGCGTGTTTTATATTAGTGGTGGCTTATGCAGTGCTCAATATGCATCATTCTGCTGGCAAGGATGATGTAAAGGCGGAATTTGATGCTTCGCTGGAAGAGCGAGAGGAGGAAAAGCGGGAGGGAGGCATCTATGATGTGTCAGAGTCCGCAGATGAATTTGACAGGCAGATTGCATCGGATGCAGTGTCTGGTGATGTGTGCGAATACAGGGAAAATGTGAATAAAGTGGTTGCCGCCATGCAGGCGGAAGATGATTCGTCCGTTTACAAGATGCTAAATAAAAAGGCCTTAAAAGAAAGAGGGTACGGTTTATGTGATGGCGCCATTGAAATGATTAAGGCGGGTTATAGGCAGGAATGCGGGGGTGATGGATATGTAATCCAGCCTTATAGATACGTGGATGGGGAGGAATATGGATTTGTGTTCTGCAGGATATGCAGACCGTGCAGGACTGAGGGAGGGGAGTGTTATTTTGATTATGCCCGGGCGGTGTTTGCGGTTTATACTGTTTATGATGATGGGACGTTTTTGCCTTTTTCGGTTAAGACGGTGACGAGCCAGCAGACGGGGGTGTATTGTTTGGAAGGGGATTATTCATACGTAAAATGAATATATTAAAATTGCATAAGTGTATTTTCAAGTAAAAAATTTTTGTTACATAAAAATCTTGTAACTGATAGTTATATTTATAACTAAATAATTGTAATTTTCTGACAATAATAGTATAATAGTTAAAAATAGATAAAGAGATGGAACGAAGGAAGTTGGGACACGATCCCCTTAGACACGGAAGATTCATCATCATAGTTGAACAGAAGGAAAATAGCCTTTATAAAGCAAATAAAGAGTATGCATTGAGAACTATATCCCAAATCAGCTATTCGGTACCTGATACTACGATATTTATCACAATTGGATCTGTTTTAGAGGTAAACAAAAATACGTCAAAGCCTTAAAAAATTACATTCAAGGCTTGACAGAATAGGAAGGTGTTATTAAGAAATGGATAATATCCAGAATAGGATAAATGAACTTATTGCTGAACTGAGTGAGTGCAGAGAAGATGAGCGTAATACTCAGAATCAAATATTACAAGTGATTTCTGTTGCAGGTACAATATTAGGAATTTTATTTGGTGCATCATATCTTGATAGTGAAACGGAAAAGTCATTTGTTGTTTTTCAAAATGTTAAAATAGAGAGTGCAGACCCTATATCTAAAATTTGCAATAAAATAAATCAAAATGTTACATATAGCAGAGTAATGTTTTGGCTCAGTTTGCTCATATTTTTTACTGCTTTTGCGTACCTTGTAGTATTGGGAATAAATAATATTTTAAGATATTATTATATTCAAAACCTGGAAGATAGGTTGCATGAATTGATTCCTACATCAAATGATGATTTTAACAGAGGAGATTTTTTACATTGGAATGCATACATTGCACCTATTATAACACAAAATATTAAACATATTACGTCAACTCACACGGCATTAAATTTTGGCTGTTATGTTGCTGCAACTTGTTTTGCTATATTATTTAGTATGGGGATGGTTATATCGTTGTTTTTAGAAATTGAATCCAGACAATGGTTTGATTATGCTGTAATTATTGTAACTGTTTTATTAATGTTATTGACTTTTTTGCTGTTTTTGCGGACATCATCAAAGGCAAAGGAAGTTGCACAATTTGCTTGGGATACAGCACATGAGAATCAGAAAAATAGATTGAGAGGTTGTTCTCAAAACATATATAGAAGGAGTGAATCTTTTAAATATATATTACGCTATTTAATATATCCTAAAAGACAGGATTTACAAAAGCCGATCTTGATTGTATTGGGATTTTTATATGGGATTATATTAATGGATGTTACGATAAATTTAATGTATTTATGGAAACTTTTATTTGTTTTACTTATATTTGATTTTTTGGCGTATCAAGCAAGATATCAAATTAACGATATACGTGGGTTGAAAGAAGATAAAGAGGCGGAATGTAGAAATAGATTGTTGTCGAATGATGCTATGAACCCAGGACATATGATTAAAATATCATTTACTATTGCCTTTATAAAAATTATAGTTTGTGTATTATTAACAATTATTTTTGGAGGAAACATAAGAGATTTTATCTTAATAAATTTAGTTATATTGCTTATTTCAACAATATTTTATGAAATGGCACGCGCAAAAAAAATAACTTGGTTAATTTTTATATTGGTTGGTGTAGGATATCCACTACGCTTTTTTGTTGGGTTTTTTGCGGTAGCATTTTCAGAACAGATGTTATATAATGTTCAAACGGCATGTTTTATGTTGGCATTATTAGCATATGGATCATTTTCTTCAATTTTGGCATGGGTTAATGAAGTAATAAAGAGAATGAATAAAGCCAAAAAGAACAATAATAGTTTCCCGATTTCATACGAAAAGAGACATTTTGAATATATTCAAAATATCATAAAGAATAGGTATCTTTTGGGGGAAAATTATCTTGTAAATGGAAATGTTTTGCCCTTACGTGAAAAATGTAAATTAAGCGATCCATGGAATTTAGCTATGTTGTTATGTATATTTTGTTTGTTTTTTATAGCGTTCTTAGGAAGAATACCTAAACTTATGTTAGGGATGGAATGTGCAGTTTTGATATCGTTTATCATAAATATCTATTTAAAACATAAAAAAAAGATGATTTTAATGATTACTGGAGGAATGTGTATTATTGGTAAAATTATGATAGGTGTAGTGATTTATAAAATTTTAGTTTGGTATCTTTTATTTTCTGTTGCACAGATGATAATTTTGATAACATATTTTGTTCTTTCTTATCAACCGCAAGTAAAAAAAATAAATTATATAAAATTGTTTTGTAGAATAAAGCGCAAAATTATTATTAAAATAATGGGGGAATATGCGTTTGAAATTATGAATAGTGAAAAAAATAGAAACTGAATCTTTTTATCTATCTTGTAATGAGATGAAAAGTTTCTACAGCCTATCTTTAGAAAATAACGAGAATCTTATGTGCAGGCACAATGATTCGGTTCTTTTGCTAGAGATAACTGTGAATGATAACACAGCATAACATAATATACCAAATAGTAAAAAATTTTATTTACAAATACTATATATAGTGCTATACTGAAAATAAATAGTGAAAGGACTTGATACATAAATGATAATTTCACCGAGTTTTTTAAATTCAATAGCAAAAGAAAACAATATTACAGAATATAGCCAAGAATCTATATTACTAGAGAATAGAAATTATTATTTTAGGTCAGGGGACTTTTCAGATACTGGAGGCTATGATGTGTTTTTGTCTCATAGTTATTTAGATAAAGTTCAAGTTTTAGCCTTAGTAAAATTATTTAATAAACATCACTTTTCTGTATATGTTGATTGGATAGAAGACAAGCAATTAAATAGAAAAGATGTTAATGTGCAAACGGCTGATTTACTGCGAGAACGTATGAAACAATCTAAATGTTTGTCTTATTTAACAACAAAAAATATAGCTGATTCAAAATGGTGTCCATGGGAACTAGGATATTTTGATGGATTAAAACAATCTAAATGCTGTATTTTACCAATTTTAAAATATGGAAGTATGTTCAATGGACAAGAATATTTAGGATTATATTCGTATTTGGAGTATGCCTCTTATGCTGGTATTGATAAAGATTGTGATTTTTATATTTGCAATCAAAATCGTACTAAATTCATGAAACTGCGCGATTGGATAAGTGGTTCTACAAAATTTTATCAAGGGATATTGGTATAATGAGTAAAAAGGATAAAAAATGTATAGCAACTGAAGAGTTACATAAGGAAATTGATTTAATTCAATCGTGTATAAGTCGAATGTCAAAAGGCTCTTTTTCCTGTAAAAGTTGGAATCTTACATTAGTAGCTGGGGCGTTTGCGCTAGTTCCTGAAAATATAAATAAATGGTATATTTGTATTATTATTTTATGTATTGATTTATGTTTTTGGTTTATTGATTCGTTTTTTCTTTTACAAGAGCAAATGTATAGAGATAAATATGAATGGATTATTAAAAAAAGACTGAAAGGAAATAAAGATTATTTGTATGATCTTAATCCACATAATACAAACATGAATCTTAAAGATAAAAAACGTAATCAACTCAAAGCAGCTTTTTCATTAACTATATTACCTATGTATGGTGGTATAGCGTTACTTATAATCATATTCATTATAATTAAATTGAATGGAGGTATATAATTTATGGGAAGAAAAATTTTTATATCATATAAGTATTGGGATGATGATGTATTTCCAGTGCCAAGATTTAGTGATTACTCTCCTAAAGTGAGAGATTATGTATCATGGCTAGAAGAAAAATTTCAAAATCGAACAGAGCATTATTATAAAGGCGAAAAGGACAATCAAGATTTATCTCAATATTCAAAAGATTATATTTGGGGTGAACTTAAAGATAAGATATTTGATAGTTCAATTACTATTGTACTAATTTCACCCAATATGAAAAAACCATATTGTACAGAAAAAAGTCAATGGATTCCGCAGGAAATATCATATTCGTTAAGAGTAACACCTAGAAGTTCATATACAAGCCAAAGAAATGCAGTATTAGCAGTTGTTTTGCCAAATAAAAATGGCAGTTACAACTATTACAATTCTATGCGATTGTTCTCGATATTGCAAGCAAATATAAATAATGGATATATACCTGTTGTATTTTGGGATGATTTCAAATATAATTGTGAAAAATATATAAATAAAGCATACGAAGCGCAGAAAAATACATCAGAAGATAGACTACAAATAAGTTTGTAAAATGGATATCTTACATTTGCTTATAATTTATTTGTTATTGATATGTAAATTTAATATATTTGACAGGTTGTTAAGAGAAAAAATGCTGTACACCCTATATTTTTCGGAGTATGGGGTGATGGAAGACGTGCAAAATCTTGTAGGTGATGGAAGACGTGCAAAACCTACACTTGAATTTCTTCTATGATTATGTTATATTGAATGTAAAGAAAGGCATCTGCAGGAACAGATGCCTCTCAAACGGATAGTGTCCAACTCCAAAAGTGGATGCTCCCAAGCGTTGGTTAATGTCCTAAGGACACCGCCAAGCCTGTTTGCCGACAGGCTTGGCATTTTTTATTTTCGCTTGTTCTTCCTATCTATGTAGACAAGCAACGCTATCAGCAGAGTTCCGAAAGATACCAGCAAAGCCAGTACCCCTAAAAAAACCATAATAGTTTCATAATCCGTCATCAGCGTCACCTCCCATCTGGTGTAAGTCCGGCTAACCATAGATTATACCGGCTAAATTTACAGTGACAGCTTGGGAGGTTACCACCCCGTCGAAGGGCTTTTCCGTATAGAAATTTTAACATACCTTGTACACGCATTCAAGAAAGATTTGAGTATGATTTTATTTTTTTTGAGATTGTCGCAAAAAATCTAAAAATCTTTCCAAGGACTTATGGGCGGTCGTTTTTACGTTCTATGTATCTTCTAACTTTGATTCCCACAGAGAATTTTCTCATTATAGCAAATTTTCCAAATCAAGGCAAAAATTACGTAAGTGCAAATTATCCTAATTTCTCCTTGCGCTCTGCCCCAGGGTTATGCCTATACTAACTAAACTTATCGCAAAAGGGGGGCATATTCGTGAAAAATAGTAATATAATATTGTGCCATAGCAGTATATGGGATGGCTTGAAGGTGGGATATGAAGCGCATGGCTGGGCGTTTTTCGTACTGTTGTCTGTTTTGAACATCACATTTCTGTCTATGACATTATATCACTTATTTGATGGGGGGAAGAAAAACAGGCTGATTGAAGAGTACGGTACAGCAGAGGAGGAAGAGAGGAAGCTGCCAAAGGTATACCTGCTTGTCTCTGCGGCGGCCATAGCAGTTGACATATTCTATTTTGCCGCAGAATTGTGATGTGGGAGGATGCAGAAAATGATATTTATTTCATGGAAATATAGAGATGGAAGGAGAGGGCGATGATAAGAATTGCAAAATCTAAGAAAAAGATGGTGGGGGCTGTGTTAATCAGCGTCATTGTGGTATCAGCAGGTTTTGGCGTGGCATTTGCGGTGAATACCGGAAAGATAAAGTCCATGTACAACGAGCAGGTGGATACGTTGAAGTCTGAAATGGAAAAGAACCAGGTTGTTACATATGTTGCTTTGTGTGATGTCGCTGCCGGGAGCGAGTTGAAGAAGTCCAATGTGGAGCTCCAGACGGTCTATCTGGAGGGCGGCGATTCTTCCAGCCTTATTACGGAGAAAGACTTGGGAAAAATAGTGAATTGCGACATTAAGGGAGGGCAGCCGGTATATCAATCCATGATGGGTTCTGCGCTGGCGTTCAGCCTGCGGGAGACGGAGCTTGCCTGCCTGACGCTCAGCTCGAATCTTAAGAAGGAAGACCTAATAGACGTCCGCATTATGTACCCAAATGGCGAGAATTATATCGTGCTGTCCAAGGTATGCCTGCAGAACCTGGAGAAATTCAGCAACGACTGCTATCTGTGGCTGGCGGAAGACCAGATCATGACGGTTTCTTCGGCGATTGTGGATACCTACCTCCATGAGGGAGCCATTCTGTATACGACGAGATATATAGAGGACGGACAGGATGAGACAACGCCTAATTATATCCCCACCAAGCATTGCATTACCGCTATGGCGAATGACGAGAATATTGTGGAGAAGGCAAAGGCGAAGCTCAATGCCAGCGCTCGGGAAGCGCTTGAGACAAGGCTCAAGGAGCAGGTGGAGAAGAAGAATGTCAACCTGAAAGAGATCCTGCCGGGAAGCAGTGCCTCCGATGATTCTGCAGACGATTCGTCAGGCGGGACGGGGGAGGATGTCATAGAGGAAGAATCAGAGGAGGAAGTGGAATATGGTGACTAAGATTGGATTTTCCGGGGCGCACTGTTATGACCTGATACACTATGTCTCCCGCATACTCTATCATGCGGATCAGAGGGTTCTGTTATGCGATTTGTCTTCGGACAGGAGCCTGGAAGCCTCCGTTTCCATTCCGGATGCCGTGGCCATGGGGAAGGCGGACGTCCTGGATTACAGGGGCGTTGATTTTACAGGGTGCTACCTGTATCAGCATGACCGGATGTATGATATTGTCATCTTATATTTTGGGAGTACCCGGGAGGCATTGAGGCATGCGCCCGGGCTAGACTGATTTATCGTGGCGAATGATGGGGATGCCAGGTTGGAAGACGGACTGCAGGAAATCATGCGGCAGGCTGGGAGATTGATTGCAGGAGGATGCCTGCGGGAAAAGCAGGACGGTTTTGCGGGCGGTTATCCGCTGTATATCAATACAGGCGTTGCGGCGAGGGAGCTCAATGCCGAGTTCAGTGCGGGAATACCCAAGAGAAATATCGTGATGCTGGAATCGGATTTGCGTGACCTGGTGCATCGGTACTATTGCCAGAAAAATTCTGTTTTCTTCTTTTCAAAGATTTCTTCGGCATATAAGGAACTGCTGTATAAGCTGGCTTGGAGCGTCCTCGGGGAGGACGTGACGGATAAGGTGCTGAGGAGTGCCTTTAAGCGGGCGGAAAGGGGGAAGTGAGGTATGAAGATTGGATTTTGGAGCAGCCTTCACGGGCAGGCCAGGACCACCAGCAATATGATTGCCGCCTCGGTCTTAATGTGCGCCAGGCACAAGAAGAAGGTGGCGGTGATGCAGACGCATTTCGAGTTAAATAATCTTTCCTACCCTCTCATCGGCGTGGCAGACGGTGATGAGGACTTCCGGGACACGGGGATTGATGCCCTTGTGAGGGATTATAAGTCTAGGCCGCTTTCAGAAAGCATTATTTTGTCGGACAGCATATCTCAGCTTTCTAGGCAGTACAATATCTTTTTAGGTACGGGGAATAGGAACAGGGATGCCTTCGAGGGGAATATGGAGATAACATTTTGCGCCATTGCCGATGAAGTGGACAAGTACCATGATTTCACGTTCATCGATATTGCCAGCGGGAGGAGCCGGGCATCGCTGAAAGCCATAGCCAACTGCGATGTCCTGATTGTGAATGTATGCCAGAACAGGTTTGTGCTGGACGAATACTTTGCGGAACCGATAAACCATGAAAGCATCCTGTATGCCTTCGGCAATTACAGTTTTGATTCAGGATACAATGGTGCGGCGCTTAGGAAAATATATCCGCAGATAAAGGGGAAGTGCTACTGCGTGCCTTATAATCCCGCCTATATGGATGCGCAGAATAATGGGAAGATGATGCCATTTATTCTGCAGAACATGAACTGCACGAAGGATAGCAGCAATTATCCCTTCATCCGATATGCGACGAGACTGGTGGATGAATTGTGGGAAAGGGGTGAGCAGGTTGAGGACAGTTAATGTGATTATGATTGCCGCAATCCTGATTGCGACCGTGGCTGCGGTCGCAAGGTATGTGATGAAGAAGAATTATATGTCCCTGGATGAGGATATTGTTCTTGATAGTTATGACATCAGGAACCTGACTGTGAACATCAGGCAGGCTATCCAGAATTCGCTCAGGCAGAGGGTGGAGGACATGAACCTGAACAAATATGAGACGGAGAAGCTAAAGAAGAATAAGTCGAGGCTGCGGAAGGCGGTGCGGGATGCTCCGACAGGGGATATGGGGGCAAAGGATTACGTGAAGGATTATATTTTGAACCTCTTGCAGACGAAGCTTGGGGTAGATGAAACGACGATTGACAAAATAATCCGCTTTGATGAGCCGGAAAAACTGTCGCCGCAGGACAGGTTTGAAATAGTGCTACATCTGTATAGGAAGGAGCATGGCCTGAAGGCGTTCTGCGTGATGCTGGAGGAAAACGGGCTTGACAGGATGCGGGAGGATATGACCTTTGATGTGGCAGAGCAGGACATCAGGCTTCTGTATCGCAAGAGAGCCCGTGCCTTAAAGTACAGAGACAAGCTGGCCATCGTCTGCCAGAGGATTTATCAGAACTATATTGGGCATGGCGTCATAGATGAGCTGCGCGATATGCGCATAGACGGCATTTCCATCGGCGTAAGCGGAATTACGGAGCAGATGTTCGAGTATGCGGAGGAGAATTGTGCGGCAGACTGCGATAAGGTGAAGTTCTCTTTTGATTCCGTCTGGGTGTATCATCAGGGAAAGTCCATCCATATGTCTTGCATCGGGTTTGGAAGCCAGGAGGAATTTGAGCGCGTCTGCAAGAACATTTATAAATACAATAATCCCGGCCAGCTGTCCGAATCCAGGGGCTACATAGGGAATGAGCTAAAGGATGGCTCCAGGATTATCGTATTCCGGCCGCCCATGTCGGATTCCTGGGGGGCCATCCTGCGCAAGCACCAGAATGGGCGCGTCATCAGCGTTGACGCATTTGTCACTGATGCAGGAAAGGAGATACCTGTAAGCATTATCCGATATATCGTGAAAGGCTGCCGGGTCATCGCCTTTACGGGCCATCAGGGCTGCGGAAAGACGACGGTTTTGCGGGGGGCCATAGAATGGCTGCCCAGGACGTTCAACCTGCGCATACAGGAGATGATTTTCGAGCTGGGGCTGAGGAGCGTGTTTGGAAAGAGGAATATTGTCACTTTTAAGGAAACCGACAATGTCAGCGGACAGGAAGGGCTCGATATCCAGAAAAAGACGGATGGCGATGTGAATATCCTTGGCGAGGTGGCGACAAGCCCGGTGGCGAACTGGATCATCCAGATCAGCCAGGTTGCCTCCCTTATGACGATGTTTACCCACCATGCGAAGACTACCCATGCACTGATTGCCTGGATGCGGGACGCCCTTTTAAAGGATGGGGGGCTGACCAATGAGTCCGTGGCGGAGGAAGAGGTAGTCCAGTGCCTGAATTTTGACGTGCATCTTGCCATAGTCCGCAAGAAGGAAAATTATGGGCACCGTTATATAAAGAGCATTACTGAGATAGTCCCCCTGCCGGAATCGGGGAGGGAGCATCCCTATGAGCTGAACGAAATTATGGCTTTTGATGAGGGGGCCGGCCGGTACATACTCAAGAACCGCTTTACGAAGAGGACGGAAGAGGAGATTTTTGCATATCTGGAAGAGGATGAGATAGAGGAACTGAACAGGTTTTTTGAAACGCATCTGGAGGGGGTGGCATGATGGGCGCTGTGAAATCCTATGGGCTTATGTTTGCAGCAATGGGGATTGCTGCCGTGGCATTCATACTGTTTACATTGTATTACAGGTCTTATTTGAGGAAGAAGAATGCTGACCAGCTTTTTGTATCGGATGGGTCAGATATACGGACGGAACACGCCATGTTCCGCATGCTGGGTGATTTTTTCCTCACAAAAAATTTCGTGGGGAGGCTGACGCGCCAATTTGAGATTATCGAGCCGGGGGACAGCCGGAAAATAGAGAAGGATGTCCTAAGGACGTTTTATATGGCAGCCGGTGTTGGAGTGGCGTGTATGACGGTTACGGCAGTGATGGGGCTTGATATCTATTCCCTTTCCGTGATGGTGGCTTCCATGTACGTGATAGTCACTTTCGTGGTGTTCCGCAGGGTCAGGGGGATGGAGACCAGGCTGCTGCATCAGATTGTTTCCTTCATTACTGAGGTGAGGCACCAGTATTATATGACGCAGTCGGTGGAAACTGCCATTTATGAGGCGTTAGCTGACGCTCCCGCTCCCGTGGCCGCCCATATGGAGAGAATATACGAAATTATCATTGCGGATGATATTGAGGAGGAGACAAATATCTATAATGACCATGCTCCCAACAGGTTCTTGAAGATGTTCCTGTCTATCTGCTCCGCCATCATGCGGTTTGATGATGTTGCCATAGGGGGCGGGGATTCCCTGTTCATCAGGAACCTTTCTGCGCTTACGGAGGAGATGGAAGTGGAGCTTCGCAGGATTGATGCCCTGAAGCACAAGCTGGGGGTGCTTTCGCTGATTGCATTTTCCTTCACGCTTGCCATGAATCCGGTGAGGAATTGGGCGGTAAGGACGCTGCCGGAGATTGAGAAATATTACTATGGAACCTATGGGACTGTCTGCTTCGCATTGCTCCTGGTGGTTGCGCTGTCCATTTACCGCATCATCATGAATATGCAGGACCTGGATTTCAGGCAGGTTACCGATCACGTGTATCTTGACTGGCTTGGAAGCCTGAAACCTGTAAAGCTGCTTATCTTGAGGCTGAAGAATAGGAATTATGGCAGGACGCTAAAGATGGATGAGTATCTCCACAGGATTGGAGAAAGCATATCCGTGGAGCAGCTGTATGCGAAGCGCATCTTATGTGCGGCCGCCGTGTTTGCTGCCGGGCTTCTTCTGTCATGCATCATTCATTGCAATACCAGGCAGTATGCGCTTGCCAGGGAGTACGAGGTAGATAGCGAGATTCTCTCTTATGCCAATGACAAGGCGGTATCCAAGTTAAAGGAGGCCGTCATCCGCCTGTCAGAGGAGCATAAGGATGACAGCATTGACCTCTCTGGCATAAAGGAGCTGCTGCGGGCGCAGGGGATTGTGGCAAATGAATCCTGGATGGACCTGGTATCTGCTGAAATCTATGGCAGGATTGAGGAATACCAGGGGAACGTGTTCATGTGGTACGAGCTGATTGCCATATATCTGGCGACAGCGGCGGGATATATGGCGCCGCTGTGGTCCTTGAGGCTTCATAAGAGGAAGATGGAGCTTATGATGGAAAATGAAATTGTCCAGTTCCAGGCTGGAATCAACCTGCTGATGTATATTGAGCGCATATCCACGATGGATATCCTGCAGTGGATGGAGAAGTTTGCAGTGGTATTCAAGCCTTCTATTTCTGCCTGCATCGACGATGTGCCATACGGAGAGAGGCGGGCGCTGGAAAAGCTCAAGGAAATAGAGCCCTACCCGGCATTCATCAAGCTGGTGGATGATTTGATGGATGCGGACAGGATAGGGATTAGGAGGGCGTTTGAAGAGGTTGATGCCGACCGCAGGGCATTGAATGAAAAGCGGCGGCAGGACAATGAGATATATGTCGCAGATTCCTCGGCCACGGCAGGGTTTCTGGTACTGGTTCCGGCGTTGGGGGTCATTCTGTTCTACATATGCGGTCCCTTTGTTATGGAATGCCTGAATGAGTTTAACCGTTATACTGCAGAAATGCAGAGTTTTTTGTAAAAATAGCATGAAAAATAAGGCAGAAATTGCCTGGAAATCAGATAAAGGGGGTATCACTTATGGATTCTAATTCATTTGAGCCGCTGAAAATGGCGGTAGTAGGCATCATTGTAGTGTTTGTGGTCGGCATGGCGTTTTTCCTGTTCAGGCAGGCCTCTTCCAATCTGTCTACCGTGACGGGGAAGGTCACGCAGATGACGGCTGAGATGGCGGAGGCGGATGTCTCCATGTATGATGGGACGACGGTTACCGGCAGCGAGGTAATCAACGCCATCAATCGGTATAAGAGCGAGGAGATGGGCGTGATTGTCACGACTAAGAACAATGTGGTAGCATATTATAATAGAAAGATTGAGGGTGGCAGTCTAAAGGGCTCTTCCGGCTGCAGTTCCCTGAGGACTGCCCAGATTAAGAGCGAAAATAATTACATCAATCCCACGGGAAAGTTTGAGGGGACGATCAGGAAAAATTCAAATGATGCCATTATCGGCATATCCTTTCAGCAGAAATAAATTTTATGGAGTGTGAGGCGCATGGGTTCTGATATCTTTGATTTCTTATTTGATGCGGCGGGCGGAATATTGTTCGTCCTGTTCCTGTCGCTATTGGCGCACCTTGCCCTAAGCGGCAGGCAGATGACCCTGCGGGCAAAGGATGCCATCTATGCGGACAAGCGGGTAGTCTATATGGATAAGGGGCATGATTCTCCGGAAGGGGAGGCGGTTGCCTTTCCGGATTTGTGTGCCCGGCTTTTTGCGGGGCATGACTATGACATTGTCGTGAAAACAGCGGCTGCCGTACAGAAATATGATGCTGCCGCCAATGGCCTTGCCATGATGGATATCAATGACATACCGAGGGCGGAAAGATACAGACTTTCTTATCGGCGCAATGAGGAAGGCAGGATTCTGGCTGCAGTCTTTGCGGAATTTTAGTCGGAGGAGGGAAGACATGACGGATATTTTGGGGAAAGCATTTGCGGTAATCCTGCTGACAGTGGGATTGGCGGTGTGCCCGGCCCTTATTATGGCGCATATCCAGCAGAGCCAGGCGCAGACCTATGTGATGAGTAAGGTGTCGGGCTTTGTGGATGCCGCCAGGAATGGCGGCTATATTGACAAAGATATGCTGAAGGTATTGTCTGATCAGCTCTCTGCCACGGGAGTGGGATATACGGTGAAGATGACCCACCAGCATAAGGCATATCAGCCTGTTTACGAGGGGGACGAGTTTCAGGGAAGGACGGAAATCATCTATAAGAATGCCTACGAGGAAGATATCTTGAATGAAATCTACCATGGAAGCGGCGAATATGATATGAGGCAGGGGGATTACCTGTCTGTCGTGGTCAGTTCGAGGACTGCGACAATGGCTCAGAGGCTGGAAGGCATGGTCGCAGGGTCCGGCGGGGCGGGAATCCGTGTGAGCTATGGCGGTCGGGTGAGGGATGACGTGTATTAAGCGCAATGGAGCATGGTAACAATTTAATTGGATTTTTTGTATTTTTAATTCTTTGGGTCACTTTTTTCTCTGCCGCAATAGCGCTGTAAAATGCAACGCACTTGCGCAACAGCGGGTCTTTTTCCATGAAAGCCAAAACATCCGCAAGCCGGCATACTTTTTCTAAAGTATCGCGTACAAACCCAAGTTCCTTTGCCAGTCGTCCAAGTGTAATCCGGTCATATTGCATCATGGTCATTTACCCCCTTATCAATCATCACAATTAAATTTTCCGGTGCAAAAAGCCGCCACCGCTTATGAAACACGAATCCCTCCTTTTGGATACCGAAATATGTTTTGCTGTCCGGCAAATGTTTCTCGCATTCATCAAAAAAGGAATCTGGCAGCCCGAAATCCTCTTGAAACATTTCAAGGATATATCCGGTTTTTTGATAAAGTTTTCCGCAATGATATAAATCTAGGGAAGCAAGCAGGTGATCCGGTGAAAGAAATGGAATGAGCAGCATACAGCGCAACAATTCTTCAAGTCCGCCAATTTTTTCAAAATCCGCAATGCCATCAATTACTGTCCGTTCTAAGGAAGTCACACGGATGCCATTTTCCATTTCCACAACGCCTTCTATTCCCCGATGGCTTACAGGGCGATAATCAATCCCGTCATAAGAAAAGGGCCGTACCCGTTTTCCTGTTGCCACATACACCTCATAAAACACCTGATTTGCGTAGCCATAATACTCAAACGCACTATGATGGGAAACGTATGCATCCTCCGCCACACTGGAGGCAATCTGGAAACGATTTGGAATCGGCTGACCGGTTTCCAGACTCATAACCACATACAAATCACGGCGAACCCGCTCAATATACCCCTTTTCTAAAAACTTTCGTATGTGCCAGGCTGCTGCGCTGTCTGAGCCGATCCGTTTGGCAAGTCCATTCCGCGTAAAGCAGCGCATAACCGCAAGCTCTTTATATAAATCCATTATATCACCGCCTTTGTTTTTATTATAGAGCAAAACGATAGTATTTACAACTATTTTGAGTGAAAACAAAAATAACTATTTTTGTTTTCACTCAAAGCGTGTGTCAAAACGACTACTTTGTGTAAAAAAAGAAACGCTCAAAGAAAAAGACACTCACAAGCATCTAACAGCCGTACATGTATACCGGGCAGCCATGTGAATGGGATGGTTTTTGCCGTCCTTTTTGTCTTGCGGTTTCATATCAAGTTATGAATATAATATTCATGTAAATTTAAATTGCATTTTTCGGGAGGAGAGATGAAAATGGTTAGATTATTGAGAATAGCTGAAAATTGTCAGCGCAGTATTACGCATCAGGCGTTAAGGAAATGTGGGAAGGTGAAGAAGGTGATGTCGCTTTTCTTGGCCGCCCTTTTGTGTTTGGCAGGCATGCCTTTCTCTGATGCGATGGATACGGAAGCATTTGCGCAGGCTTCGGCAAGAGCAGCCGGCAGATACTTATGCAGAACCTGCGGGCAGCATTTTGACAGCATGGAGGCATCCCATACGAAGACCTGTGGGACATATATGCATTTCTCGACAACGTATATTTGCGGTACCTGCGGAGGTTCTTTTTCCAGCCAGTCAGGGCATAATAGGACCGTGGTCCAGAATTTTGCGACGGGGCTGGACCATTATTCCTGCTCGGCCTACGGCGTTGTCAGCAGCATCGCGCATACAACGATTGCCAGCCAGAACTTCGCATCAGAGAGCGGCTATCACTGTTCTCTCTGCGGGCATATATCCGGCAGAGAACATAGCAGGCAGTGTACAGGGGATTCCGGGATTACCTGGGTTACCAAATGGTACTGCAAGAGCTGCGACAAGGAAGTTTCGTCTTCTGAATCCACGTGCGGCAAGTGCAAATCGCAAAACTACTACAAAGTTGTTGTTACATGTAAAGACTGCGGACAGAGCAAGGCGTTTGCTGATTATACTTTAGTATCTCCAGGGGAAATTGTTCATGGAACTGTAGCCTGCACTGGCACGGTTTTCCCCCATTATTACTGTGGCAGATGCGGCACATACAAGGATAGCGCAGCCTGCTATCATGATGTTTCCGTGACGTGCGCGGGGCGTGTGGCGCCATTCTATCGGTGTTCGCGCTGCAACAGCGTGACCGGTGGCAGTTGTGAGCATTCTGTGCCTGTATCCTGCCCTGCCGGCTCCTGGTCATCTACTTCCGCCTATAGATGTTCCGGATGCGGTTCTACAAAGGGAAGCGGTGGCGTGCATGCAGTTTCCTGCCCGGGGAAGCTGGTGGATGCCATGCATGCCTTAAGGTATGACGTTTCCACGAACGGAGGCATCGGCACGCCCCCATCTGCGGTTTCCGGCATAGATGATGGCACGAGGCTTGATGCTGGCCACCCCTGCTGGGATGAGACGGCCTCCAAGGAGGGATATGCCTTTGTGGGCTGGAATACGGATCAGGATGCGCACGAAGGCCTTTCAGAGATTACAATGGACAGCGACAAAATTGTATATGCCATTTTCAGGAAAAAAGTTTCTATTACCTTGCATGATATCAGGGGTACGGATGAAAGTGTCAGGAAAAAGGAAGCATTCCTTTGGAATAGGGATGAGAAGACGGGCATGGCCCTCCCGGAAATCCAGGAAAAGACAGGCTGTACAGCAGTTGGCTGGAAGACTTCCATGGATGTTGATGCCATGGATGCGGTGCCTGCAGGCAGGACTTGTGATGTATCGGGGGATGCTGATTTTTATGCGGTTTATAAGAAAGCCGTATCATACCCGGTAGACACCAATGGGGATGGCGTTCCAGACAGGGCCGAGGAAGCAGAAATATATTATTGCACCGATGATCCTGATGATTCCCATGCGAATGGCATGCTGTCCCTTCCCCGGGAAGAGCCATCCAGGGAGGGATATACTTTCAAAGGATGGAAGGATGAAGAAGGCGGCGGGGCTCTTTACCTCCCGGGGCAGGATATGCCGGTGAGGGAGGGCTCGTCCATTGTGCCTGAGTATGCGCCCATATCTTATACCGTGAGATTTCACAGCAACAATGGGGAGGGGGCTGTCACTTCCCAGGCCTTTGTCTACGATGAGGCGCAGGAATTGAGCAGGTGCGGCTATAGCAGATATGGCTATGATTTCCAGGGATGGAGCACGGTCCGCTCCGCTGCGAAGGTGGTGTATGCAGACGGTCAGGAAGTGGAAAATCTGGCTTCTGAAGACGGGGCGGTAGTAGATTTGTATGCCGTGTATGAAATTCACAGGTATGAAGTCATCTATGAGGGCTGCGAGGGCGCGGAAAATCTCAACAGGCCTGCCTATACGGTGGGTGACGAGGCCTTTATGCTTGAAGCGCCAGTGAAGGAGGGGTATCTCTTCCTCGGCTGGACGGCGGATGGAATGGCAGAGCCGAAAAAGGAGGTTGCGGTGGATACCTCCAGGGGGCAGGAACTGGCATTCCGGGCAAACTGGCAGGAAATCATCAGCGTGGGCGTGCCCGCTGCCAGCGAGTTGACCCTTAGCGGGGGAAGGACCAGGGATGCCTCGGACCTTGTTGTGATCAATCATTCCCTTTTGGATATAGGTGTTTCGGCGGGGTTTGTAGAGGTTGCCGAGGAGGATTTTGATCTTCTGACGCAGGAGGAAGATTTCCAGGCGCAGTGGAGCAATATCAGCCATAAAGCCTGCAAGCTGGCACTCTTTATGGAGGGAAGCAGCGGGAAGAGGGTATATGCGGGGAAAGATGGAGGCGTTGCCATGCTGGCAGCCGTGAGGAAGCAGTCGGCTGATTCTGTGGCATTGGTCTGCCGCCATGCAGCAGGGGCTGCAGAGGAAGAGGCTGGCCGAAGCATTGGAGAATATGCCATTGGATGGGAGGTTGCTTTGCAAAAATAGGGATTGTGCTTTCCCCCGGGGTTATGCCTATAGTGTCTTAACATGACAAAGGAGGATGACGGGTATGAAGCTGTCCCATTATAGCATGGTACTGTTCCTTGTTTCCCTTGCCCTGTTCGTGCCGCTGATGGCGGGGGAGCAGATGAATTATGCCGTGGCAGAAAAGCAGATTCAGTATAATAATGCCGTGGACAATGCGGTAGACGATGCCCTGAATGCTGCGAGGGTCGAGTCGGACGACGGGAAGTCGACATTTCTCAACAGGGACGAAGCAGTCGGCTTTTTCTTTCAATCGCTGTTTAGCGGATTTGGCATCGTAGATGATAAGAATAAGCAGGAGCAGGTCAGGATGTGCGTGCCAGTCATGCTGTTTACCGAAGACGATGGATACTGTATCCGCTATGCGGGCAGTTATGCGGATGAGCTGGGCGGAAGCCGGATGAATTATGTATGGACGGATATGCGTCCTTATGCCTACGAAGATAAGAAAAACGAACTTCTGGTGCTGTTTTCCTTTGGAAAGGATGTCACAATCATCGACCGCCGGAACGGCGAGAGGGTGGAGGGATATTATACGGATTTGAAGGAAATCTATCCAAACGTGGCGTACCTGCAGAGCGAGGCAGATTTTGAGGAGACAAGAAGGGCCTGCATCATCGGGCACCTTACGGAGGATATGGAATATTTCATCAATAGCCATAACAGGCTGGCGGCAAAGGCAGGCATTTCTTACAAATTCGAGCTTCCCAGGGCAGATAAGCAGGACTGGTACAGAACCATCAATGACCTCGGCCTTCTGGTATTGTTCCAGGGATATCCCATGAAAGACGGTTTTGGGAGTTCCTATAATCGGTTTGCGGTGGGAAGCGCGAGGGTGAGAAAGGGCAGGGCCTTTTATATCGCATCGGATCATGCTGGCAGGAAGTGGTACCACTGCGAGGGATGCCCCGAGGTGCCAATGGCGCAGGAACAGGAAATCTGCTTTTCTGCAAAGGCCTGTGCCATGAAGGGGGCTTACCCCTGCCAATGCACGGAGTGATGGAGGAGGGCGGCATGGATAATACGGTATATGATTCCCTGAAAGAGATGCTAGACGATACTTTTCGCGAGGCGGCCGGGGAGGCTGAAAGGGAAGGGCTTGGCAGGACGGAATATAAGGCTGCCGTAATGGGAGCGTGGTGGAAGGACCAGAAGCCGGTCATCCTGACGGGGCTGCTGTTTGGCGCCGTCGGGTTCCATGCTCTCTTTTCTGCTGCGGCATTCCTTAGAAGTATGCTCTTCCTGACAACTGCTCCGCTTTCGTCCAATCCTCTGCGGTATGCCTTTTGGGCGGTAACGCCATTTCTTCTTTGGATATGGTCTACAAAATATGATTTTTATAATTTCTGGAACAGGAAGATGGCATTTCTCATGCTTTGCATCATAAATATGGCGGGAGAAATGCTCCAGGTGGTGTCCTTAATCATGCAGGGAATCCTGATGCCCTTCTTTCTTGCAATACCCCTTTCCAGGGATGTGACGCCAGGCATGGTGGCGAACCTTTTCAGGCTGGCGCTGGTTCTGTCCTGTGTCCTGCCGGTCCTGGCATCCATGAGGATGATTCTTGCGGAGCTGAACCATGAGCTTACAAAGAAAAGGATTGTGGCCTTTAAGCTGGGGAAGATGGTGGATGGGCGCAGGGATGCAGGGTTTGCCTATGATATGAAGATTGTGAGGAATCTGGAGACGGGGGAAGTCCATAATATCAAAGAGAAGGACCGGTTTCTGCATTCCCTTGCCAATGGGGTGACTGGCACGGGCAAGACAAGTTCCTGCTTTACCACGGCAATCACTGCGGATTTGGAGCAGATTGTCCGGAATAAGGAATACCAGAAAAGGGAATGCAGGAGGCTTTTGCAGGCAGGGCATATAAGGCTTAAATATCCCATGGAGGATAGGGATTTCGATATTGATGGCTTTGAGGGCGTGGACGAGAAACATCAGAAGGCCCTTGAAGAAATGAAGTACAGGGCAAAGGTTGCCGGGATTACGGCGATTGCGCCGGATGCATCCTTTTCTGATGAAGTATATGCCCTGGCGCGGGCGAAAGGCCTAGAGGTGAACAGGCTCGATCCCCTTCTGGGGGATGATGGGCATTTGAAGCCCGGATTTATTGGCTTCAATCCCATCTATATTTCTCCCGGGCTGTCCCGGATAGAGTTTTTTGTGGAGGTGTCGAGGAAGGCGGTGATGGTTGCGGAGGTCATGCAGGCGATATATGATTCGGAAGGCTCCAGCGACGTATATTTTGCCTCCCTCAATAAGAACATCACGACGACGCTGACGCAGCTGGTGTGCTTTACCTACCCGCAGCTGCATCATGGGGAGCAGCCTACCCTGGAGCATGTGCAGATGGTGCTGAACCATTTTCCCAATGCCATGGAATACAGGGACATGCTGGTGGAACTGTACGCAGAGAGGGATGGACATGGGCGCATCCTCACCAATGAATATGGGGGAGGCAAGCCTGTAATGCAGCTTCCCATGTTCCAGACGATTCTTGATGTGGTAGACAATGATATCCTTGGGGACGGCGCGGATAAGATGAATGACCAGTGCCGGGGGCTCCGGGTCATCTTCAATACGCTTTTTACGGATTTGAATATCCGCAATGTGCTCTGTTCCCGCATTTCCATTGATATTGAGGAGACGCTGGAGAAGGGCCAGGTTACGGTGGTAAATTTCGCTCTGGAGCTTGGCTCGGCAGGGAAGGCGCTGGGGCTGTTCTACATGCTGTGCCTGATTAGTGCTGCGTACAGGAGGAAGGGGACGGAGGGCACGCGGATACCGAATTTCTGCTACATTGATGAGTTCCCGCAGCTGCTCCATCCCTCGGAGGAGCAGTGCTTCGTGCTGTTCCGCAAATACCGCGTCGCCATGTTCGTGGCCGTGCAGTCCCTGTCCCAGATGGACAAGGCAAGGTCCACTGCATTTATGAAGCAGATTCTTATCGGCAATTGTGCGCATCACTTCGTGTTCGGGCGCGCCAGCACGGAGGAAATGGAGCTTTATGAAAAGCTCGGAGGCGTAAGGCGCAGCCTGCAGGAAACGAAGCAGACCAGCGAGACGGCGCTTTCAGCGGATACCCCTTCCATCAGTTTCGGTACAAGGGAGCAGATGCAGGTAGAGAATGTCATCGAGGGTGGCGACGTGCACAACAGGGATTTCCAGGAGGTTACGGTAATTACTGTGGATAAGGGCTCGCCTGTGGGCGTGTTCTTTGGAAAAGTTAGTTTTCTGCCGGCATATAAGCGCATAAAGCGGAAAGGGATGCAGATTGACTGGAAGTCTTATTACCATGGCGTGGCTGCCGACGGGGAAAGGGAGGATGGTGATAATATGGATTCAGAGGCATTGCACAGGGCTTTTGTCACTACGTCCGAAGATTGCTTCTGCGCCAGGCAGGCAGTACCTGGGCAGCGGGCGGTTCAGGAGCCGGCTTTTGTGCGTGCTGCGAAGGCCGATGCAGGGAAAGGCCGGGGTGGCACGGGCAGGAGTCTGGAGCCTGGCGGGGAAAGGAAGGAACCAGAGGATGTCAGATCCTTGCCCGCCGGGGAAAAAGATGGTTTTGGAAGTTTTGAGATATGAAGGAGAAGACATTTGACAGACGGGAAAAAATTAAGCGGGCAACCAAACCCCTTGTCTGGGGTTGGGAATGGCGGGGCGGAAAAAGAAAAGATATCGCCTTTCATATATTATGAGGGAATGTCTTACAGGAAGATCAAAAAGAGGGACAGTTCCGGCTTCGAGATACAGAGGATGCTTATAAATGGGACGCTGACGGAATGCCATGACCGGGTCATGCGGATAATGGGGCAATACGGATACCTTAATTCCTATCTTTTGCGGACGCATCTGGCGCATATCTCTGGCGGGAAGCATGATTATGACGGCTCCCATATGAGAAGGGTTTTGAAAGGCATGGTGCAGACGGGGCTGTTAATCCAGTATGAATTATTGCATATGGAAGCGGGCGAAATCTGTGGAAGTCCCTTTTTATATGCCCTGTCAAATGGAGGCGTCAGATACTTGAAGCGGATGGGGATGCACGGCGTGCATCCCTTCCTAAAGATTCCCTTTGACATTGTGAAGGTTCTGGAGCTTGTGTCGTATAACCAGTTCCACATCATGTTCCTCAGGCAGCATGGATTTTCTCCGGCGTACATGCATGATGAATATTTTGGGGGATGTTATCAGGCTTTCGGGGTTCCGAACCTGTATATCTTGAAATTGCCTGCTGGCTCCCGGCTGTGCCTGTATGCCATTTCCGTGCGGGGAGGGGAGGGATGGACGAAGAAGTACCTATCTCAGCTGCGCGCTGTCTGCAGATACCTCGGTGAAAATCATATTTTAGATGCCGCCGTATTGGCTGTGTGCGAGACGGAGGCACAGGCAATGCAGTGCGCAAGGAAGAAAGGCTGCGAGGCAGACTTGAAGGCTCTGGTTGTGTTTTACGTGACGGATACCGCCGTGATGGAGGAGGATGATGTCTTTGGCCGTCTGATAGATGTCCGGCCGGAAGGCGATTATTGCCGCAGGCAGACGCTTCGGCTGCAGTTAAGGGGAGATGGGATGGGGGAATGATACGCAGGTGTGCGGTTTGAATGTACATAAGAAAAAGAATATATGCCGTATTTGCCCTGTTTGGCTGTGCGATAGAAAAGTTGCATCGTGTATGCCGGCGAATAAATATTTTACCATAAAAGGCATTGCGTCTTCATGCGATGTTATGTTACCATATGCTTGTATTTATTAAATAAAATGTTTAGTGTCATAAACGGAGGTCTTTACACCAAGAAGGTGATGGAGGCCTCTTTTTGTTTTTTTGAGGGAATATGTATGGGGCGGTGGCGCTTCTGCATTTACGGATACATAAAAATGAAGGGAGGGCGGATATGACAGATGCGCATATGCCCATCTTGCAGTGATCCATGGCAAAAGGAGGAGAGAGAATATGGAACGTCGTAAAAGGAAGGCTGCAGTTGCAGTGATTTGCACTGTTGTGTGCCTGTTTATTGCGGGTGCGGCTACTTATGGGATATGCCATTGTCTGCATAAGGATGACAATCCGCCGGAGAATGTGGTTTCCGATGGCGCATTTGATGGAATGAAGGATTCTTCGGTAAAGTCTGGGCTAAATGAGAAGCAGGCCAAGCATATGGTTACCTTGAATATTTTAAATTCCATCACATGGAAGAATGCCGATTCTTATGCGGATGTGGGCATTTACAATCCCAGGGACAGCAGATATGTCCTGCAGGTGGTTCTTGCATCTGAGGATGGAGATGTGGTATACAAGAGTCCTAAACTGAATGCGGATCAGAAAGTGGAATCTGCAAAATTAACCAATAAGGGCTTGAAGCCAGGCACTTACAACTGTACGGCAGATTTCAATTTTTATGACGAACAGTCAGGAGAACTGCAAACGAAACAGTCGATACAGAATATTAAGGTTATCTTGAAGGAAAAATCTTAATGGCAGAAAGGAGGATTCCCCTGCAGGTTCTGCGGGGAAAAAGAGTATGGGAAAGAAGTTATTTCAGGCTATTATGGCGGGGGTTATGATTGCGTCGGTCATTTCCAGTCAGGCTAATGCGGCCGGCAGCCAGAACACGATTACAAACGGCGATGCGGCGGATGCCGAGAATTATGCAAAGGATACGGTTACTGGTGGATCTACTATGGTAACTGGTTCCTTTGGCAGGGAGACTACGGCGGATTCCGTCAACGGCGTGACGCAAATTTCTGTCGAAGTGCCGGCTTCTGTCAATTTCACTGTGGATGGTTCCAGTGAAACAAATATCACATTTGCAGATATCGAAGTTGAAAATAAATCTGCCGCGCCGGTGGTGGTAAAGGTGAAGGATTTTAAGAAGACGGAGGGGGACTACACTCTGGTAGCTGACCCATCGGATGTCGCGAATTGGAAAAGCCTGAGCCATGCGGAACGCAAGATTGCGTTGGGGATTAGGAAGCCGAAGAACAGTAGATTTTGTTCCGAAAAGACAGGAAATGTAGATAATGGCGCAGGGGAAGTTATCTGGGCAACGGCTGCAGGTGGTCAGAATGCTGCGCTTGGTATGCTTACGGATAAATCCGGCGAAAATGCCAGGGGCAGGCTCATATTAGAAACGTACCATGGCACCTCTTTTTCTGCCAGCGAGGCAGACTTGAGCCTGGGGACCTATGAACTTACCTGGAGCATTGCGCTGTATTAAGGAGGGGTATATGACATGAAGAAATTATCTGCTACCTTATGTTCCGTGGCGTTGATGGCGGCATTTTGCGCACTGCCCGGAATAAAATGCTTTGCTGCAGATGAACCTGCTCCCCAGACGCTGATTACTGGCAAAATATCGGGGACATGGATAAAGGAACACGGCAGAGATGCATCAGCCAGCGATACGAATGGTTCTAAAACAGATGATTCCATGGGCGCAGGCAATGGAAATTCCGGACAGAATAGAAATGGTGCGGGTATAGACGGAAGCAATTCTTCCGATTCTAAAGGGAAGAAGACAGATGCAATGGATGGCAGCGGGGAGAATGATCCTGATAAAAAAGAACACGCAGATGCTGATCAAGCAAAAGAAGACAATGCTGATGGTTCCAATGGAACTGGAAGCAGTGCAGGCAATGGAAAGCAGGATAAACTGCCTCAGACGGGAACGCCTGAGCCGGGCTTGTACCGCTTGATTGGGGGCGGAATGATGGCTGTCTCGCTGATTATGCTTTTGGCGGCGGTGGCAAAGGGCAGGCATTATGGCAGATGGCGCAGGAGGAAGTTTCGGTTGCTGGGAAATTTTTGATGAATGGAGAAAGTTAAACAAATCGTCTGGCATCTTATGGGTGCTGGGCGTTTTTCTTTATCATGAATCCGCGAGCCTAACCTCAAATCATATTCAGCCCTAATATATCTGACTCGACCAGCGTTTTATCCAGGGATTTCTCTTGCCAAACGATTCCTGCCCTATCATGCGCCGGTATATGCAAAAGTTGGATTTGCAATTGTGTAGTTTGCTGTATTTGTGTAAATATAATTATACAGACAGCCGTAATAGAGTTTTGTGAAAGGAAGGCGGTGGTTTTATGTCAGTATAACAGGAGCGGGTTGTTTAGAAAATAAGCGGGCTTTCGGAAGAAAATCTACAGTTTTGTTGGCAATGATAGACCGTTTCATGCAGCCTGAAATTGCTAAAATGTTTGGATAAAGCGCACAAGGAAATTTATAGGACATTCTTCTTGAATTACCTTCATACCATATGCTACAATGGCATTGTATTATTTTAATTCAATTATATTGGCTTAGGGCAGCTCGGCCCTGAGTCTGGAAGTGTTTTGCAGAAAATGCTCTGCGGGGCGCTTTTTTTTTTGCCTTTTTTGGGCATGGAAAATGTACTGCAGGTCAGTACGGATGCCATCACAATGCGTGATGCATCAAAAATCTGATAAAACCCGGCATCTGTCATGATGCCGGTCGCTGGAGATAGTATCAAGAGGCGTATGGAGGTATATGGGCTATGGAATCGTCAACAGGAGTGCGGCCAGCCCCTGTCCGATTTGCGGCAAGCCGGATTGGTGCGGGCTTCTGCCAGTTGAAAATGGCATGGAGTTCCACATCTGCATGAGGGAGGATTCCCAGGCAGATTTGATAGGGGCAGATGGGCGCTATTACATCTTCGATGGCGTGAGCAAGGGAGGGAATGCCCGGTATGAGGAGGCGGCACAGAGAAAAAGAAGGCTGGATGGAAGAGGGGAGGGCAGTTTTCGGAAAGGTGTGGGAAAAGAGTGCAAAAGGCGGGGAATGAAGAAGGTAAACGAGGTCAGGATTCGTGACAATCAGTACCTTGATAAGGTTTACAGGTTTCTGCTCGGCCAGTTGTTTCTAGACCCCGTACACAGATGTGCAATGCTGCAGGATGGCTGGACGGATGAAATGCTTGAAAAACATGGAATCAAATCGTTTCCAGAAGCGGATTACGTCCGCTATACATATCATCATAACCATTCTCATAATCCCTACAGAAAAAGCTTGGCACGGTCAGTGATTGATCAGTTTGGCAGGGATGCTCTGCTGGGAGTGCCGGGTGCGTATCAGGACAAGAAGGGGGATTGGACTTTTGCAGGCACCAAGGGAATTTTATTTCCCTGCTATGATGCCAATGGAAATCTTTATCGTCTGAGGATTCGCATGGATTTTATGGATGTCAGAAAGAAGTTGTCTTCCAGGGACGGCGTGTCTTTTTATGAAGAAGGTTCACAGAAGCATTATCTGGAGCCTCTGAAAGGATTTTATACCTTGAATGATCAAGGGGAGAAATTATTTGAAAAGCCAAAGTCGGGGAAATACCGAAATTTTTCTTCGTACCATTCCAATGATGAGGCCGTGAGAAAGGGGGTTCATATCAATGATTACACCAATGGCTGTGAAGCGGGCAACCAGTTGGGCTTTTATTACGATGCCCAGAGGGACAATATGTTTGTCTGCTTCGTAACGGAGGGGGAGAAGAAGGGGATTTATGCAAACGAACGGATGCGTTCGCCCTTTATTTCCGTCCCTGGCGTTAATTCCTGGTCGAAGCTCTTTGAGGGCGAGGCGGGAAGGCGTCCTGTTGATATTCTGAAAGCAAGGGGCGTGGGCATGTTTGTTGTCGCCTATGATGCGGACAAGTCTGTAAACAATGCCGTTCTTTCCAATGAGGGCAAGGTGATACGGGCTTTGAAAGAGGAAGGTTTTGCTGTAGGGACGGCAGAATGGGACATGGTTTACGGAAAAGGGATTGATGACCTGCTTGCCAATGGCCATCAGCCGGAGTATGCAATTGCCTGACCTGCTTGGGCATGCCGCTTGGTGCAGGTGGGGTTTGGTTAGCAATTTATAGCCTTCCCTACATCGTGAGGGAAGCCGGCGGAGATAGCATCAAGAGCCGCAGGAGGTTATTATGGATTTTGGGATGTTTATGGAGAAAGCGGAGAAGATTTTGGATTATATGCCGGAAGAATACAAGGATTCCAGTGTATCCATCCGCGAGGAGTGCAAAGTAAACTGCGTTAAGAGGGCATTATCCGTTTCTGCGCCGGACAGGGAAAATATAGCGGCTACCATCTATATTGAAGACCTGTATAGGTGCTATCAGGAATGTGGGGATATAGATGCCGTATTTTCCCAGGCAGCAAAAAAATTGGTGAAGAGTCTGGAGAATTTGCCTGAACAGGCAATCAATTTTGATTATTCCAAGTTCAGGGAAAATGTAATCATGGTACTGGTAAATTCTTCCGAGAATGAGGAGATGCTTCAAAATGTGCCAAGCAGGCCCTTTCATGATTTGTCCATCGTGTTCCGATGGGTGCTGTCATATGATGATGAGGGCATAAGGAGCGTGCTGGTATCAAACGAGCTGGCGCGGCTGGCAGGAATCAGTGCGGCAGAATTGTTTCTTTGTGCAGTGAAAAACACGAAGCGGCTTTTTCCGGTTAAGACTTATATCATGGATCAAAGCCTTTTAGAAAAAGAAAAATCCAGAGAACCGGGAGAACCATGTTCTGATGGAGGGCATATGTGGGTGATTTCAAACGAGTATGGAACCAATGGAGCCGTGTCAGTTTTCTATGAGGAAAATCTTTACAACCTGGCTGAGAGGGAGGGGACGGATTTATATGTGATTCCATCGTCTGTCCATGAGATGCTGGCCGTTTCTGTTGATACGTGTACGCCACAGAGGCTGTCTGAATTGATTTGGTATGTAAACCAGTGCCATGTCGTTCCGGAGGATAGGCTTTCTAACAGCGTGTATTATTATAACAAGAATTTACGAGCGCTCATGCTTTTGGCCGACAGCAAGAAAAAGTTGGTCTATAAATCGGAATGAAACTATGAAGTTTGATGGTTGGCGTGAGGTTTTGGCTTGAATGGCAGATGGAAATTTAATTTCCATGATTCTTGCATAACAAGGGCTTAGCAATATTGTGTCTGCGCGCTGCTTGACACGTAAGTTGTTTTATGGATAGCCTCGGCAGAACCAAGTGATTAGGAAAGCGGCGCAGAAAAGGGGATTATTATGAATAAGGTGATTTTAATTGGTCGGCTGACAAGAGAACCGGAGATAAGGTATTCTTCGGGCGAGAACCAGATGGCGATTGCGAGGTATACCCTTGCGGTAGATCGGAGATTCAAGCTGGAGGGCGCGGATAATCAGGCAGATTTCATTCACTGCGTAGTATTTGGCAGGGGTGCGGAGTTTGCGGAGAATTACCTGCACCAGGGCGTGAAGATTGTTGTGTCAGGCCGCATCCAGACCGGAAGTTATACGAACAAGGCTGGAAAAAAGGTATACACTACGGAGGTTGTGGTGGAGGAACAGGAATTTGCCGAGAGCAGGAAGGCGGCTGCAGCGAATGGCGGAAGCCGCAAGCAAGCAGCGCCATCCGGGCCAAGGCAGCCGCAGCCGTCCAGTGATGGGTTCATGGATATTCCTGACGGGTATCGGGATGAATTGCCATTTAAGAATTAGGATGACTTTTGAATGGTTTAGATGATCTTTTCGGTATTCTGGGATTATTATGTAAAAATACTGCCTGTCTGGGCGGCATTTTTGCTGTACGGAAGATTGCGGATGGTTTGATAGAGTGGCTGCTGGCATTCGGTTTTTTGGATGGGAATGGTTATGAGTAGTTTGGAGGACAATCAGAATATAACGGGGCATGGAAGAAGAAGTAAAGAGAGCGGCGGAAAATTTAGAGGAACTGGATCGCTTGAAGAAGGAACGAAAAAATCTTTTAATGAAGCAGTCAGAAGTGGACAGATACCAGAAAAAATACTTTGATTTATTGGAGCAAATGAAAAAAACATCTGCAGGGCAGACCAAATAAGCTTGAAGAGTTGGAGTATCTTGAGGGAGGGAAAAAGCCGTTGCGCTTTCCCATTTCCATATGTTATAATCTGCCCATAGCATTTTCATTCAATTTCATGATTCGCAAGAG
>CASGVX010000001.1 GCA_949346185.1 uncultured Lachnospiraceae bacterium | reverse complement strand
GTCGCATTCCACCAGCTTTTCATAAAATTCATTGTGAGACAGATTGACTCCGTCACAATGGGGCAGAACCTCAGAATCCGGCTACCGGCTACGGATTTGGCATCGGAGACTATCCCTTGCAGGAAAATGACCAGATTAGTTTGGTATATGGGACATTTGAAGATATGCCGAAGCAATGTTCCTGCTATGACAATGATACCAGCAAAAAGCCGGATCAGGCAGGAGTATTGCAGAATGCCAAGGCTCAAGAAAAACTGCTGGCAGAAAAAATATATCAGGTGAATTTCAAAAAGAGAGCTTATGTTCCTGGCATTGAGGATACGGACAGCCTTTACGCCGTATTTTCTCTGGTGCAGTCGGGCTTTCAGGCGAATGCATTTTATGACGACGTGTGCAAGAAGATTTTATCCCAGCTCCAGGGGATGAAGGAGCAGGGAAAGATTTATGAACCCTCTACAGGAAAAGAGATGAGCTTTGCCTCCTATGAGGGGAATCGATATGTGTTGATTAATTATACCAAGATTGCCTTGGTATTATCTTCCCTAGGGGTGGATATTACTAAGGCAGGGGGCGTGAACTTGGTGGAGAAAATCACCGACAGGTCGCTCTATGATATAGCAAATGCCACCACTTTTACCAGAGAAGCGCTGATTCTCTTCGCCATGCATGCTTCTGCAGCAGCGTGGAGTACAGGGGATGGGCATGTGACGGAAAAGGAGCTGGTGAATAATCTGCTGGCTGACGTGGATAACCAGATAGGGATGGCAGCAGATCTGGATAACCAGTGGGGGGCTACGCTGGATTCTGCAGCCATGTGCGTGCAGGCGTTGGCGCCCTATGTCTCCAGAAAAGTGGAGGGCGTGGATGGCACGGCAGTGAAGGAGGCCTGTGAAAAGGTGATGGGAATGCTTTCTGCCATGCAGGACAATCAGACGGGCGGTTTTTCAGGAGCCAGCGACAATGCGTGGACTTTGGCCCAATGCATGATTGCAGTGGGGCTTTTGGAGGGCAGTGCCAATCCATTGGAGGATTCTTCCTTTATAAAAAATGGAAAGACGTTATTTGATGCCTCTGGAAAATATGTGGATGTGGAGAAGGGAATTGTGGATGAGAATTTGGTGGGAGGCGAATATGCCTATCAGCCGGATCAACTGCTGCGGGGGGTGACTTCCTGCCTTCGCAGGGTGGATGGCATCAGTCTGTTTGATGTGGCCGATTCGGGCTATCGGGCTGATGCAAAGTATTTTCTGCTGACTGGGGCGAACATCAAGGCGATTGCAGATCATATCTATACGGGGAATCCTGTCAAGCCAGCAGTTGCGGTCACAGTGGCTGGGAAGGTATTGACGGAGGGGAAGGATTATGCTCTGTCATATCATGATAATGTAGGAATCGGCGATGCCTATGTGGTGATGACCGGCATGGGAGATTACCGGGGGACGGCGAAAGCTGCTTTCAAGATTGTGATGGCGTCTAAGAAGGTGCCCGACGTTCCAGAAAAGGTGATTAAGCTAAAGAAGCCTGTCATTAAAAAACTTTCTTCTAAGAAAAAGACTTTGACGGTTAGATTTGGTAAGGTGAAGAATGCGGAAAAGTACGTGATTCAGATATCCACGAATCAGAAGTTCAAGAAGAATGTTAAGAAAAAGACAGTGAAAGCAGCCAAAGCCGTTACTTTTAAGAAGCTGAAGGCGGGAAAGAAATATTATGTCCGGGTGAGGGCGTATGGAAATGCAGGGAAGAAGGTACAGAGCAGTTGTAGCAAGACAAGGTCAAAACGCGTGAGGAAGTAGGCGGCGGTTGCATGACAAGGCAGAGTATGAGGGTGGCAAGAAAAATAGGAATAGGAAATATGAAGAAAAATATTTTATGCATGGTTTGCGCCATGGCAGTAATGATTGGCTTCTGGGGGTGTGGCGCTCCCAGAAGCCATAAAAAAGATGATAGGCTGAAGGTAGTGGCCACAGTCTTTGCAGAGTATGATTTTCTCCGGCACATTGGGGGAGAAGCCATCAATTTATCCATGCTCATGCTGCCGGGGGCAGATGTTCACACCTTTGATCCCACGCCTAAGGACATGAAGACGGTGCAGGATGCGGATTTATTTGTCACAGTGGGTGGCGAATCGGATGCTTGGGCCGATACCATCGTAGAGTCAGTGGATAATGAGCATCTGGAGTGCGTTCGGCTGATGGACTTGGTGGACGAGGTGGTGGAGGAAGAGATTGTGGAAGGGATGGAAGTGGAAGAGCATGATGAAGAGGCGCATCAGGAGGAAGCTGATGGTCATGGAGATGAAGAAGGGGCTCAGGAAGAGAATGCTGACAGTCATGGTGATGAGAAGGAGTTTGATGAGCATGTGTGGACTTCGCCCAAAAATGCCATGCAGATTGTGGAGGGGCTTTGCGGAAAATTATCTCAATTAGATCAGAAAAATGCTGGTCTGTATCAGAAAAATGCAGAACAATATCAAAAGAAATTAGAAGTTCTAGATCAAAAATTTACTCAGGTAGTGTCTAACAGCAAGCGCAGGGAGATTGTGGTGGCAGATCGATTCCCTTTTCGCTATTTTGCGGATGCCTATGGACTGAAGTACTATGCCGCCTACCCCGGATGCTCTACTCAGACCGGGGCAAGCGTGGAGACCATCGCATTCTTGATTGACAAAGTGAAGGAAGATAAAATTCCTGTGGTATTTCACATGGAACTGTCCAGCCAACTAATGTGCAACACCATCTGCGATGAGACTGGCGCAAAAAAGGCGCAATTGAATGCGGTGCACAATATCAGCAAGAGGAATTTTGACAGGGGCATCGGATATCTGGAACTGATGGAAAAAAACGTGGACGTGCTTCGGGAGGCCCTACAGGGTCAGTGAAAAAAACGCCCAATTCTTGTCTTCATGAAAGATGCAGTCGGCACTTACCATTCCGCCCAGCTTGTTTACCTGGCTCAACAGTTCCGACAAACCATACCCATGGGGCATGGCAAATTCTGGCTTAGGATGGGATTCGTTCGTCTTCGTGCTATAGCCTTTCTGGAAGAAGAGTTTGAATTCATCCTGTAAAATATAGTGATCCACTGGATTCTGCACTTCAAAATAAAATACTTCCTCCTGATTTTCCAGAGTGATATAGATGTACCCTCCCGGAGAAGTGGCCTCGATGGCATTCTGGGTGAGGATGTGGAGGAAATCCACGATAATATGTTCCGATACCCTGCACTTTAATTCTGGGCTTGGAATATCGTAAAGTATCGTGATGTCCTTTTTTTCTGCCATGGTGGTGAGGTTGTACAGGGTACTGGCCACCAATGGCATATTTAAAGCCAATAGAGGATAGCATTTATGGACGGTATTGTATTTCTTAGTATATTTCAGCAATGATTCCCGCAGGGAATCATAGTCTTGGCATACATTTACCAGTGCAGCAATGGACTGGAGGCGGTTGGTGTATTCGTGCTGGCTTGAGCGGATATCGCCAATCAGCGTCTCCAGCAGCGGCTTGTTCTTCTCGTAAACCAGCAGAGCCTTCTGCTTTTCTTTCAACTGATTCTCATAATAGAAGATACAGATGTTTACAGAGAGCATCAAGAAAAGAGATGCGAATAGCAAGTTCGCAAATTCATAAATGTCAGTCATGTGAATTTTGTAGAACAGGGTCTTTAGAATGATTCCCAGATAAGTGTTCAATACTAGGAATTTCAAAGGAAATCCTCCTGTAAGTATTCTTCGATAGAGGATTGCGCAGGGAGCAAAAAAAGACACCAGCACGATCAGGAACAGCGTGGAGATGCTGCCCACCAGAGGCAGGTAGACGATGGGGAGCACTTTCATCACCGGGGTCAGCAGTAGGATGACCAGCCCCTGTATAAATTGTGAAAAAATAGCCACAGGGCAGAGCAGTAATACTGCTGGGAGAAGTTTTCTTCCTGACCTTGTGTAACAGTATAAGAATGTTACCGCTTGGCAATAAATTAATGCAAAGACACCATAGGAATCAGGAAGGGGAGCCAAAACGAAACCAGGCAGAAAAAAAATCACATCCACCCAATCGGGAACCTTGGATTTTCCCTGAAAAGATTTCAGCAGCAGAAAAGTGCAAAGATTTTCAATCAAAATGCCGAACAGGCTCATGGATAATGACATCGCATCCTCCCATCTATGTCAGTTGTATGCTTTCCAGCAGTTTATCCTTGTATACCCTGCCCACCGGGATTGCGTGGTTCCGAATCTGTACATTGGAGCACAGGCTGTCGTAATTCTCAATCAGTCTGGTATTGACAATGTATTTTCGATGGCATCGGAAGTAGGCATCTCCCAGACGTTCCTCCACGGTGGTAAGGGTGTAGTCCCGGGTGATAATCGTGCTGTCCGGGCACACAATCTTCAAGGTATGGCCATTGGACTCCAGAAAGAGGATGCTCTCCAGATTGATTCTGTGGGCAATGCGCCGGGTATCCCGGATAAAGAGAGTCTCCTGCCGGATGATGTGGGACAGCAGGAGGTGCTGTACCTGCTTGGCAATCTCTCCGCAGTCGTAAGGCTTCTTGATATAATTATAACAGTGAAAGTTATTTAGCGCAAACTCTATTTGCTGCTTATTGCTGGTGAGGAATATTAACGGCGTCATCTGGTACACCGTGTGGGAACGGATCAGCTCGGCGAACTGGAATCCCTCGTGCCTCTTCTCGTTGCTGGAGAGATGGATGTCTAGGAGGAACAGGTGGAGAAATGCATTATCCAGAATGGAATCCTGCAATATGATTTCTGCTTCCTGCAAGTTTGTGGCGGACTGGATGACCAGAGAGGGATGTAGTTTCTGGAGATGGTCCATCAGTTCGCTCCTCTGCAGTTCGTTATCCTCCACGATCAAAATTCTGTGCACTTGTTCCATCAGAATTCTCCTTTCCTTTTTCGACATGTATGGTTCTATTATAGACTGTTTTCACCTTTCGTCAAAGCGAAAAAAATGTCGTTCAGGTCGTTTTCTTTGTCGTTCGTGACGTGTAGACCAAAAACCCCTTGAAAAATGTCGAATCTTGTTATAAAACAATACATGAGGGGGCAGAACAAAGGAGGAAAGCCATGTGGCAGGATACGAATGATAAGATTGCCAGACGCATTATGAATGTGCTGGAGACAGAGAAGCATGGGGATGAATTGATTGTGGCAAAAGTACAATATGCGCTGCAGGTCTTACTGGATGAGAGCGAGAAGTTTTTCCTTCTTTCTCTCGTGTTCGGGCTATGCCATGATTTGGGTAAGTTTTATCTGGCATATGCGGCATTATGCAGTGTGAGGACATTTATGGGAGGAAGTCATCGTAAGACGATGGTGGGGTGTCTATTATCCTCTCTGGTCAACTTCGCAGTGATTCTCATCTTGTCAGAGTTTCTTTTTCTACCTGTTTCTGCAGTGGGGGGCGTGGTGGTGCTTCTTGCGGTAGAAATCCATCATTGGACGCCGCTGGCATCCCAGCAGCAGCTCAACTATACAGATCAGCAGAGAAGGGGCATGAAAAAGAAGGCGCTTTCTGTACTGGCTTTCTGGGGATGTGCCTTCCCGTTCCTGCCGGCGGAACTGGGGAATATCGTTCTCTGGGCATTGATGTTCCAAGAGATGGAAGTGCTTCTCGTGGTGCTGTATAGGAGTAGGAAAGGTGCAGTAGTCATGCAGTGAGTTAGGAGGTAGCGAGATGAGACAGACATGGAAGGAAAAGGCAAATCAGGTGCTGAGCAATATGGGGCAGAAGATTCCCGTATCCAGAACAAGCGGACAAAGTTGGGGCGAAGTGGAACTTCCAGCTTGCCTGAGAGCGGAACTCGAGGGTTCTGACAGCGCAGAGGAGGAATAGGCAGCAGCGAGTTGAAGGTATTGATTGAAATGCGGAGGTAGAAGAGCCTTCGCAGGGGAAGGAGAGTTTGTATGGAAAGAGAGAAGGAAATATTACGATATGCTTATACGCAGTCATCGTTTTACCAGTCACTATTACAAAAGAAAAAACTATCCATCGAGGATTTGATGGAGGATTGGACGAAGGTACCAGTTGTAGATAGGAGGCAGATGATTTGCGCTGAAGAGTGTGTCATTCCTTCCTCTTCCCAGTCTTCTCCCGAAGACAATCAGAGGATTTACGAGTTGTCTTCCGGTTCCAATGGGATGTTTATGGGGATACCGTGGAGCGTAAAGGACATGTTTTCCTCTGTGTCCCCGCTATGGGATTGCCGTAGCAGGTATTATGGGTTAAAAGTTCAGGATAAGAGTTGTTATTTTCATATATATCCAGATTTTTGCGACGAAGGGACGGCGAGAGATTCTCGGAACAACAGAAAGGATTTGGGGTTTTCTGTACTGGGTCTGAATGAGGACAGGATAGAGAGGATTTATCAGGAAATGTGTGATTATGAACCCAAATGGATTCTGATGCCGCCCAGTGTGGCACTGCTATTTGCGGACTTTATCAGCAATGGCAAGGCGAAGGAGATTCCATCTCTGAAATGCCTGGAACTCACTGGGGAATGGGTGACAGACAAGCAGAGGAGGCAGATTGAAAATGCCTTTCACTGCAAAACTGTGAATATATATGGAAGTTATGAGATGAACGCTATTGCCTACGAGTGTCCGGAGGGGCATTTGCATTTGCTGGAGGACAATGTCTTTGTAGAGATGATGGATGGCCAGAAAGTGCTTTCGGATGGAGAGGAGGGCGATATCGTATTGACTTCGCTCCACAATACCATTATGCCTTTTGTGCGTTACAGTCTGGGAGACAAGGGGAAGATTTCTTCTAAGAAATGTTCCTGCGGACATCCGGGCAGAATATTGAGGCTGACCAAGGCGAAAAAGAATGATATGATTCGGGTGAAGCAGGATATAAATATTCCGCCCTATGAATTTACATATGCCTTTCAGTGCGTCATAGATAGCATGGGAGTGGAAATATTGCAGTATCAGGTGGAGCAGACAGGTTATTTTAGCTATATTGTGACAATCTTGACAAAGGACAAGAAATTGCTGGAACATCGGGAAGTGCAGGAGGATTTTAAACGTATTTTTCAAGAAAGGCTTTTTCATCAGTATTTGAAAAAAGGGATTTATACTTTTCGTTTCCGGGATGAAGTTCCTTCAGAAAAAGCCGTGAAAAAGATGCGGACTTTCTGGGCATTCAAGAGGGATGAGAAGTGATAGGGCATATTTCTGCAAATATTTAGAAAAATCGCCCAGACCGTGAAGTCTGAGCGATTTTTTGGTATCATTAAATAATAATGCCACCATTTTATAAATTATACTTCTTTACCAATGCAAATCTTTACCTTTTGGTGATCTTCTTCCGCTATTTCGATAATTTCCTCCGGGGAGAAAATATCGCTGAGCTGTCCCAGGGTTTCCTTGCAAATATACTCCAGCCATTGCTCTGGCACATCTCCCTCAAAGGAAAGGGAAATGTGGTCCGTGATATCGCAGCCGATTTGCTTTCTGGCATCTTGGATGTTTCTCACAATATCTCTGGCAAAGCCTTCTGCCTTTAGCTCCTCGGTGAGGACGAGGTCTAGAGAAACTACAATGCCGTGGCCGCTGGCTACGTGCTGGCCTTCCCTGGCCTGATATGTCACTAGGATGATTTCCCCGTCAAGGGATTCTTCCCCCTGCTCCATCTGCAGAACCACCGTATCTCCCGCCATTTGGAACTTCCCGTTTTTGACTGCCCGGATAATCTCAGGGATGCGCTGGGGATATCGGCTTCGAATTTCTTGAAAATTGGGGGCATATTTTACTTCTGCGATATTTCCCGCCTCATTGAGAATTTCCACATCTTTTACATTTAATTCCTCTGCAATGATATCCTTGAAATCCGCAATGATTCCATTTTTGGATGGATCTGGCAATGCAACTTTTAAGCAGCTTAATGGCTGGCGGTTCTTTATCTGGTTTTTGTTGCGGATGGAACGTGCCAGGTAAATGACTTCTTGCACCAAGGACACATGGGCAATCAAGTCTTCATTTGCAAATGCTTCAGGAATCACTGGCCATTCTGCCAGATGCACAGAAAAGCCGCCTGTCAATACTCTGTACATTTTTTCTGATATGATTGGCGCTACCGGGGCGAAGAGTTTGGTGGTGCATACGAGGACATAGTACAGAGTTTGATAGGCATTTTTCTTATCCTGGCACATGCCATTGCTCCAAAACCGTCTTCTGGAACGCCTGATATACCAGTTTGTCAGGCCGTCAATTAGGGATACCATGTATTCCACGTATTGATTGACTTGGTAGACATCCATATTTTCAGTGATTTGCCGCTGCGTCTCATATAATTTCGCCAGCATCCATTGATCCAGCTGGCTGTCAGATGCGGGTTCTGTGCATTTCTCGGGCTTGAAGCCGTCAATATTTGCATAGGAAATGTAAAAATTACATGCATTCCAGTAGGGCAGAATGATTTGCTGGTAAGCATCTTGGATGCCGGTTTCGTCAAATAGCAAATCCCCAATAAGCATGGCATTGGTCTGGTACAGATAAAGCCGGAAGGCGTCCGTTCCGTATTGCTTCATCAAATGCATGGGGTCTGTATAGTTTTTGGAAGATTTGGAAAGCTTTTTCCCATCTTTTGCCAAAATCGTGCCATGCACAATGCAGTTCTGAAATGCGGGCTTATCAAACAATGCCACAGATAATACGTGTAAATAGTAAAACCAGCAGCGGATCTGCCCCGTATATTCCACGATGAAATCACTGGGAAAATGGGATTCAAACCACTTCTTATTCTCAAAGGGATAGTGCTTCTGGGCGAATGGAACGGATCCGCTCTCGAACCAGCAGTCCAGTACCTCGGGGACGCGGCGCATAGTACTTCCGCAGTGCTTGCATGGAAAGGTGACGGCATCCATATACTGCCTGTGGAGATTGGCCAGACGGATGCCGCTGGCCTGATATATTTCGTCGATGCTGCCGAGCACCACTCGTTCCCCGCACTCCTCGCATTCCCAGATGGGAATGGGGGTGCTCCAGTATCTATTTCTGGATATATTCCAGTCCCTGGCTCCTGCCAGCCAGTTGCCAAAACGTCCGTGCTTCACCGTTTCTGGCACCCAGCGGATCTTTTCGTTCTGTTCTATCAGGCGGTTTTTTAATTTTCCGATATCAAAATACCAGGCATCCATTGCCTTATAAATTAAGGGTCTCTTGCAACGCCAGCAGTGGGGGTAGTTGTGTTCGATGGTTCCGTCTGCTACCGCCTTTCCGCGATCATAAAGGAACCGTATAATCGCCGGATTCATCTCTATGACATTTTTCTGCTGGCTTGGGTCGTAGAAATCCCGGATCTCCTCTGTAAAATGTCCCTTGTCGTCCACGGGATTCACGAGAGGAATCTGATGGTTCTTACATGTCCAGTAGTCGTCTTCGCCAAAGGCAGGAGCCGTGTGGACGATTCCCACTCCTTCCTCCGAGCCCACATATTCTGCGGAAACTACTCGAAACGCACCTTCTGTCTTTTTGTCAGCGAAATAATCAAATAGTGGCTCATAGGTTTTGCCCAGCAAGTCAGAACCCCTGCATTCTTTCACAATGGTCGGAGTCTTGCCAAATATTTTTTCAAAATTAGCAAGAGTGTTTTTACATGCTACATAGACAAAATCTCCCACATCTACGTAAGCGTAATCTAACTTTTCCCCCACGGCTAGGCATAAGTTAGAGGGCAGCGTCCAAGGCGTGGTAGTCCAGGCTAGGAAATATACCGGCTTTCCGTCAATTCTCTCTTCTGTCTGGAATTTTGCGACGATCCATCGGTCTTGGCGCATTCTCGTGGAATCAGATTCCCTCGTATCGGAAATGGACAGCGATGTCTCGCAGTGCATGCAATAGGGCGTGACCCGGTAATCCCGATAGATATATCCCTTGTCATAACATTGCTTGAAGGCCCACATGACACTTTCCATGAAATCGGCATTCATGGTCTTGTATGCCCCGTCATAGTCCACCCAGCGGGCCATCTGCTCTACATACTCTTTCCAAGCCTCGTTATTATTTGATACGATCTCAAAGCATTTTTCGTTAAACTTTTCAATGCCCAGACTCTTTTCAATGTCGTTCTTGTCATCAATGCCCAGCATGGTTTCGGCCTGATTCTCAATGGGCAGGCCATGGCAATCCCATCCCCAGACCCGGGGAACCCGGTATCCTTTCATGGTTTGGTATCTTGCAATCATATCCTTGATAAAAGACACTAGAACCGTTCCATGGTGGGGCTTTCCCGTGGGGAAGGGCGGTCCGTCGTAGAAGACGACTTCTTCTCCTGCTCGCCCCTCTACGGACTTTTCAAAAATCTTCTCCTTTTTCCAGAAATCCAGTATCTCCTCCTGTATGAGATTCAACGCTGGCTTGCCTGAAAGTTCTTGATACTTCATTGCAAATCCTCCTTAAACTAAGCAAGCCCCCATCCTATACTAGGATGAGGGCTCTCGCTACTCATTGTTATACCACCTGTATGAACATACCATCATATGCTATCCCGCTAACGGGGGATGTACCGGCAGAGCCTACTTGCCATGCGTTCGGTCTGCAACTCCAGAGGGATTTTCGTATTCTGCATCCATTATCAGTTCTCAGCTGCCCTGACTCTCTGTGAATTTTGCATCAATACTACTGTCTCTTTCAACGTTTTTCTCATTCTATCCTATCCACGGAAGCTTTGTCAATAGGAAAAATCTGTTTTATTTATGATTGGAAAATGGTCATTGGAAAATGTGATTCATTGCAATGCATGATTGTTGACAATAGGCATTCACCGTGATAGAATCGCCATATTGCTTTCTGCATTTCCTGCGGCAGGGTGTTTGCCCTATTGCAGATGATGTATTTGGCAAAAAAGGCAGATGGCGACATGGCTCATGGGGTTATGTGTGAGAGGTTATCGTTAATTTGATTGACAGGGAGGTGTCCATGGTTCAATATAGAAGTCTGCGTGTAGACGAGATAGAGAGAGCGTTATTTCAGAATTTCCTTCGTCACCAGAATGTAACCAAATGCTGGCGCAGGGAAGATGGCAAATGGATTGTCAAAGAGGTGCCTTTTGTCGATGATTGGTCGGAAGATGATTACTCTATACTAATTTCATGTTTGAAGAACACGCTAAATACAGGGGGATTTGTACATGCCGCCTTTGATGACGATGTTTTAAAAGGCTTTGTCTCGGTTGAGCCAGACTTCTTTGGCGGCGAGCAAAGATATCTTGACCTATCCAGCATCCATGTGTCTGAGGATATGCGGGCACAAGGCATTGGCGCCGGATTATTTCTTGCCGCCAAAGAGTGGGCAAAGAAAAAAGGTGCCGGGAAGTTATATATTTCGGCGCATTCGGCTGTTGAGACCCAGGCATTTTATAGGAAAATGGGATGCGTCGAGGCGGAAGTGTATCATCAGAAGCATGTGGAGGATGAGCCGTTTGACTGCCAGCTAGAATGTAAATTATAAATGTGGCGTATGGATTTTGCAATTCATCTGGAGGAAACCGCCGAATGGGTGAAAAAAGTTGCTTTATAACCGAAAATGGAAAGCCTTCGCTGGGACAAATGGTTTAAAAAATGTCAGCAATGTGTTAGATTATAGTAAGTAGCGTAAATTGCGAGCATTCTGCATTTTATTGCGGAAGATGGAATATACGGGGGTTGCTTATGACACATTTGGAGAAGGCGGAGGAGTTATTGCAGCAGCAATATCACTGTTCTCAGGCTTTATTCGGGGCTTTTGCAGGGGATTTCGGGCTGGACTTGAAGACGGCATTCAAGGTGAGCACCTGCTTTGGGGGAGGCATGCGCCAGGGAGGGACCTGTGGCTGCATTACGGCAGCGCTGATGGTGCTGGGCATGGGATTAGGGTTCTATGATTCCCAAGACAGGGAACTGGAAATGTATGGCAATAAGAAAACGGATGAGTTTATTCAGCGTTTTCGGGAGGAAATGGACGGCAAGATGAATTGCCGGGAGATTCTGGGGAAGGATATCTCCGTGCCCGTGGAGATGGCAGAGATAAGAAAGCAGGGACTGATATTAAAGACCTGTCCCTCTGCCATGAGCGTGAGCATTCATTTGCTGGAGGAGATGCTGGAGGAGTATCTCAAGGAGGTGGCGGAGAGCAGCATTGCTCTGGAGGACATCCCGGAGAATGAGGATATGCATAGCATGCTGAAGCGGGTCAGCAAGCGCAACCGCTTTAACAGAAACGTGAACAACCTTCTATTTGCATCGAAAAAAGAGATTGGATTTATTCAGTTTGATATCCGCAAATTTAAGATTGTCAATGACTTATATGGGGAAAAGTTTGGCGATGAGGTATTGTATTTCATAATCAGGCAGCTGCGGGAAAACTGCAATGAGAACCAGTTCTTTGTCAATCTCCGCAGCGATGTGTTCATGGTGGTGACGGAGTATGAGAATCCTCAGGAATTAATTGAGTTTATAGAAGAACTGGATGAAAGGATTAGCCGCTATAAAAATGTGAAGCTGCAGCTTTCTTACGGCATTTATACGGTGGAAAATCGGAATATGGAGCTCCGCCAGATGGAAGACAGGGCGGCGATGGCAAGAAAAAGAGCGAAGAATAATATCCTCACGAATATCCTGTTTTATCAGGAGCAGTTCAAAGATTCCCTATACAATAGAAAGTTTATTGAGGAAAATATGCAGCTGGCGATAAACGAGAGGCAGTTTCAAATGTATTTGCAGCCGAAATACAGCATTACCCAGAATGTGATTATCGGGGCAGAGGCATTGGTGCGCTGGAAGCATCCCGACAAGGGCATGATTTTCCCAAATCAGTTTATTCCTATTATTGAGGAAAATGGTTTCGTTAAGAAGGTGGACTATTACATATGGAGGGAGGCGTGCCATTTTATCAGGAGATGCCAGAAGGAGGGGGTGTCCCCCATGCCTATATCTGTCAATGTCTCCCGCATTCACCTTCGGGACAATGACGAGTGCATCCAGATATTATCTGAAATGATAGAGGAAGCAGGGATTGGCAAGGAATTACTGGAATTAGAGATTACGGAGACGGCCGATGACCAGCAGATTAGCAATAAGGCGCTCCAGCTCAAGGAGGAGGGCTTTACCCTGCTGATGGATGATTTCGGCAGCGGATATTCTTCCTTGAATATTCTGCTGGAGACGCCCTTTGATGTGATTAAGCTGGATAGGAAATTTATGGAAAATATGATGGTTTCCAGAAAGGGAAGGCTGATTCTGGAGCAGGTGGTGGCGATGGCGAATAAGCTGGAACTGGGTCTTCTGGCAGAGGGCGTGGAAACGAAAGAGCAGGTGGACCTGCTGCATAGCATTGGCTGCGACCAGGTGCAGGGATACTATTATGCGAAGCCGATGCCGGCGGAAGATTTTTTTGCGCTGTTAAAGGAGCAGAATTCAGTGGATGAGAATTAACATCTAATATGCAAATTACAGCCTTCTATTGCATCAATGGGAAATGTCTAAAGTATTGTAAGATGGAAATAGCAGGGCTATAGAAATAAGCAGGTGGCAAGTTGTCTATCTGTAGAAAAAAGAAGGGAAGATATGACATGAAAGAGGAAAAAAGGGAAAAATTTGCCTCCCGTCTGGGATTTATCCTAGTGTCGGCGGGATGTGCGGTGGGACTGGGGAATGTTTGGAAGTTCCCCTATATTTGCGGTATGAATGGCGGTGCATTTTTTATCTTGATTTATTTGTGCTGTCTAATCGTATTGGGCCTGCCTATTTTGATTTGCGAGTTTTCCGTTGGCAGGGGAAGCGGGATGAGCATAGGCAGGGCATTCCATAAGCTGGAGCCGGAGGGGACCAGGTGGCATCGTTATCGCTGGTTTGGATTTGCCGGAAATTATCTGCTGATGATGTTCTATACGATGGTAGCGGGTTGGATGATTTATTACGTCTATGTCATGGGAAGCGGCGTGATACGGCATGCGCCGGTGAAAGGAATAGATGAGTATTTCAAGCACATGCAGCGCAGCCCCGGTACGATGATTTTCTGGACGCTGGTGGTGGTGGCTCTGTGCATTGGCATCTGCTGTCTGGGGCTTCAGAAGGGCGTGGAAAAGATTACGAAAGTCATGATGCTTGCCCTGATGGCTTTGATGGTGGTGATGGCCGTAAACTCTCTGGTTTTAAAGGGGAGCGGCAAGGGGCTGGCATTCTATCTCATTCCTGACTGGTCCAGGGTGCAGGAGCGGGGATTGGGAAATGTGATTTTTGATGCCATGACCCATTCTTTCTTTACCCTCAGCGTGGGTATCGGAGCCATGGAAATCTTTGGCAGTTATTTGGGGAAGGAGCGGAAGCTGACGGGGGAGGCTGTGAGCGTGCTGGTGCTGGATACAGTGATTGCTCTGGTGGCTGGCATCATCATTATACCCGCCTGCATTTCCTTTGGCATTGCGCCGGATGCGGGACCTTCTCTTCTGTTCATTACCCTGCCCAATGTATTTAACCAGATGGCGGGCGGGCGTATCTGGGGAATGTTGTTTTTTGTATTCATGTCCTTTGCAGCGTTATCTACGGTGATTGCTGTGTTTGAAAATATTATTTCCATCAGCATGGATCTCTTTGGATGGGAGCGGAAGAAGGCACTGGGCGTGAATCTGGCTGGGATTGCCGCATTGTCCATGCCGGCGGTGCTGGGCTTCAATCTCTGGTCGGGGGTGCAGCTTCTGGGGCAGGGTTCTACCATTATGGACGTGGAAGATTTCCTAGTGTCTTACAATATCCTTCCTCTGGGCAGCCTGTTGTTCGTGTTGTTCTGCGTGAAGAAGAATGGCTGGGGATTTGATGCGTTTTTGCAAGAGACGAATACAGGGATTGGCTCGTCTTTTCCGAGAGGGCTGAAATACTATATGCTCTACGTGCTGCCCGCCATTATATTGGTCATTTATTTCAAGGGCTATTATGATATGTTTAAAAATAGGGAGCCGCTGGTTTGCGGCATCTGGATGGCAGTGGCGGTATTGTTTGCCGGGCTGGTACTGTATCTGGCAGCAGGGAGGAAGAAAGGGATCAGACAGTAACGCAGATATGCATAAAACAAAAACACCCCGCAGCAAAACTGCGGGGTGTTTGACTTATACGTGAAGTTTTTTCAGGAATGCCTTCGTCCGCTCATTTTTGGGATTGTCTATGACATCCTCCGGCTTTCCATCCTCCACCACATAGCCGTTATCCATAAATACCACCCGGTCAGAAACCATCCTGGCAAAATCGATCTCATGGGTGACGATGACCATGGTCATTTTTTCGGCGGCCAGCTGCTTTAGAACCCGTAGGATTTCCGCAGTGATTTCCGGGTCGAGGGCAGATGTGGGCTCGTCGAAATACAGGATTTTGGGCTGCAGTGCCAGCGCCCTGGCGATTGCCACCCGCTGCTGCTGTCCCCCGGACAGTTCGCAGGGATAGGCATCTTCCTTGTCGGTCAGCCCGACTTTTGCTAAAAGGAGTCTGGCTTCTTGATATGCCTGCTCTTTTCCCCGCTTCTGAATCGTGATGGGGGCATGGGTAATGTTTTTCATCACGGTATAGTGTGGAAAGAGGTTGAAGTCTTGGAATACCAGCCCGAAACTGCTCTGAGCCTTCTGCAAATCCTTTCTCTTGGGGTAGAGGGCGTTTCCGGCACTGTCATTGCGGACTACGTTTTCTCCCAGATAGGAAATCTCGCCGCTATCTGCCCGCTCTAGGAAGGTGGCGCAGCGCAAGAGCGTGGATTTTCCGGAACCAGAGGGGCCTAAGATGGATACCACCTCGCCGGTGGACACGCACAAATCAATGTCCTGCAATACTGCTTTATCGTTAAAGCTTTTCTTGATATGTTTCATTTCTAAGATATTCATAACTTTCCTCATTTCTGCATCGTTTGCACAATGAATAGTAACATTATCGATAATAATCCAGCCTTTTCTCTATCCGCTCCATCACATAGGCTACGATAAAGTTAAAGACGTAGTAGAACACGCCGGCTACAAACAGTGCCGTCAGCGATGTCTGGGCGGCGGCAATCTGCTTTGCCATGGTGAACATTTCCGCATAGGAGAGGGCGAAGGCCAGGGAGGTATCCTTTACCAGCGTGATAATCTCGTTCGTCACTGGCGGCATGACCCGTTTCACCATCTGTGGAAATAGGATGTGGAAAAAGGTTTGCAAACGGCTGTACCCCATAATAGAAGCGGCCTCTCGCTGCCCGATGGGAATGCTTTGGAAACCGGAGCGGTAGATTTCTGCAAAGTATGCGGCATAATTCAGGGAAAAGCCGATAATCACTGCCATAAAGCGATAGGAGTAGGGCGTTTTTACATCCAGCACATAGTACGGGGCGAAGAACACTACCAGCAGCTGCAGCATCAATGGCGTTCCGCGCATAATGGATATGTAAATCTTGGCGATCCACTGCAGGGGCTTGAAGCGGGACATGCGTATGGCTGTGAGCAGAAGCCCCAGAGGCATGGAAAATAGCAGGGTCAGGAAGAAGATTGCCAGTGTGGACAGCATGCCGCTGCTTAGCTGGCGGGTGATTTCCTGAACAGACATTTTCTTTGCCTTCTCCTTCACCTTGACATTTTCAGGGGATTCCTCTGGATTTGCCGTCACCTTGGACAGAGAGTCCGTGTCAATGGCGGGAACTGATTTTCCGTCTGCATAGGTCTTATCATCAAGACTGAGGCAGGTGCTGGAATCTAGCTTCCACTCTTTGGCGATGCGCTCAAAGGTGCCATCATAGAGCATTTCCAGCAGGGAGATCTGCACTTGGTCACGCAGTTTCGTATTGCCTAGCTTGAAGCCGATGCCGTATTTTTCCGTGGAGAGGCGTTCATCCATCAGAGCGAAGGTGTCCTCTTTTCCCTCCAGCTGGTAGGCCGCCACGCCGTAATCCATGGCGACGGCATCCACCATGCCGCTCTCCAGATTCATAAGGGCGGAGTTGTAATCCCCCACCTGCTGCAGCTCTTTCAGAGAGCCTGCCAGCTTCTTGTTAGCCTCGGCGGCATCTTCTCCGGTCAATGCCGCCAGAGCAGAAGAATCACTCTGCACTACCAGAATCTTATCCTTTAGGTCAGTCAATTTCTTGATGCCAGAGTCCTTGCGTATAATCACAACTTGGGAATTATCAACATAGGGGGTGCTCCAAGTGTAGTCCTTCTCTCTGCCATTCATAGTGAAGCCGTTCCACAGGCAGGAAATGGAGCCGGATTTCAGTTCGGAATCCTTGGAATCCCATGCGATAGGCCTTTTTACTAAAGTCCAGTCATTTCTCCGGCAGACTTCTTCTGCCAGGCTCAGGTCGAATCCCACGTATTCTCCGCTTTCATCCATATAGCCGTAGGGTGGAAATTCCGCATCAAATCCTACGATAAATGGCTCCTGCTCTTTTGCTTGCGTGGCGGCGTCAGCGAGAAGTGCTGCGCTGGCAGTACAGAGCAGGGCGCATAGAAAGGCTCCCTTTGTGAATTTTGTCAATGTCTGCATAAATACCTCCTGTGTTGTGATCTGCAAGCACAACGATTCTGTTTCTTTGAAGAAATTCTTGTAAATAGTAGCGGTGCATCGATGCTATTCTAGCAAACTGCCCAGCTGGTTCATCTCTCTCTGCACAATCTCCATGGCTTTCATCACTTCCTCGGCAGCAATTGCCTGTTCCTCTGTAGAGGTGCCGATGCCTACTGCTGATTCCATGGATGTCTCTGACATGGAAGTAATCTTCTGGATATAATCCATCAACTTTTCTTTGATAGCCAAAATATTTTTCAGTTCTGTTTCCAGCACGCTAGATACCTTCACCACATCTTCGGATGAGGAAGATATGGTATGGAAAATCTGCACTGTTTCTTCCAGCTGGTCATTGGATTCCTTCACAATCGTATTGTTCAGGTCAATCACATTGCTTGTATGGTTTACCGTATTTAAGATATCTTTTAATATGGCCTCGATCTTCTGGGTGGCATCTGCCGATTCCAGAGACAGCTTATTGATTTCGTCAGCCACCACTGCAAACCCTTTTCCAGCCTCTCCTGCCCTAGCGGCCTCGATGGCGGCGTTCAGCGCAAGAAGGTTTGTCTGCTGGGCAATCTGGTGAATGCTGTCCACGATTTCGCCGATATGGGCAGACTTGTCTGAAAGGTCATGCACGCCTTGGGATACTTCTTGGGTAGACTTGATATTTTCATCAAATTTCTCTGATAAGTCCGCAATGGCAGAAAGCCCGGCATTATTCTTCTCTTTTAAGTCATTCATGCTCGTAATCGTTTCATTTACATGGTTCTCGGACTGCAGGATTTTATCATTCAATTCATGAAATATTTCCGTGCTTTCGCCTACTTCGTCAATTTGAATGCGGGCATTGCTGGAAATCTCTTCCGTGGAGGCAGCAATCTTTTCCGAACTCTCTTCAAAATTATGTATGGATTGATAAATCTTTTCAGAGGATTGCTGTACTTCCTCGAAGGTATTCCGAATGCTTTCCAGCATGTCCTGCGTTCCCTTCTCTTTTCCTTCCACATCTAGGAACAGGGAGCGGGTTCTCATTACGATCATTACGGATACTGCAACCGCCAGCGCATACACCATCAAAATGAATACCCAGATTGAAAGGGAATACATGGCCAGGAATTGAGATGGAAATAAAATCATGGCTATCACATTCGGCAAAACGGTAAATATGACGCATGTTCGCAATATGGACAAATCATAGTAAGGAATCGCTAGGAACAGGACTAGGAAATATGCTTCCACCATGGCTCCGAATGAGGCTGGATTACTGAAGGAAAGTACAATGGCACCCATGAATGGCAGTGTGGCGATGTAGCAATGCTTCGCAAACTTTCCAAGAGTTTTTTCCAGAAGCTTGGTGAGAATGCCGCATGCTGAAATAATCAGCGCAATACAATCTTTAGCGGTTCCTCCATTAAATAGCAATACATACGCAGTAGCAATGACAGGAATGGCTGCTATAAATACAGCCATGATCAGATTCTGTCTTTTTTCTTCGTTTTTCAAAATTTCTAACTCCATTGGCAAAATCCTCCATTTCATATTATACTACGACATATTATAATATAATTTTGACGCAAGTGCAATAAAAGTATGGCGGGGCAAATGAGCATTGTCTGCTTTCCGTTATACTTTCTATATTTGTCGCCGGGCGAAGAAACTATCTTACATGGATTTCTAAACTGCACTGAGATAATGGCCTCTCATCCATATTCAGCTGATAGGCGATATCCACATGGATTCCTTCTTTGTCTTGGGACACGATTAATTTCTCTGTGGAGATTTCCATCTGGAAAGTTCCATAGGGCGTTTGATAGGAGGAGCGATATTTTTTCAGGGTGTCAAATTCCATTCTTGTGGTTATCATGCCCTTTTTGATTAGATGTACGGATTCGTCCTTGATTTTGAGTAAATTGCATCCGTTGGCGGCAGACTGCACTCCGTGCTCGTCGATTTCTGCATAGCGGATATAATGGGTGTTTTGCCGAAAAGCATAATGCCCGTCATAGATTTGTTCGATTGTCTGGTGGCAGATATCGTGCTGGGTGCCTCGCACCAACACCTGTACTTCTTGCTTTTCCATCCTCTTCCTCATTTCTGTTTTTTGATTCTATTTTAATCAATTCATGAGTATTTATCAATATTACTTTGGCGGTTAAATACCGCAATTTTTACTTTGCAGAATCTTGCACTTTGCTATGTGGCGGCGCGCTCGGTCTTTTAGTTGGGAAGGGGAATGTATCAGCTCTAGAACCAGTCCAGCAAAGCACTGTGAACTTCTGGACGTTCCTGAGATGTTTGGGGAGGATTCGTGGCTTTGCTCTGGCTTTGGGGCTGTTCCAGTGCCTGGTATTCCTCTTCTGTCAGTCCCTCCTTAAGTTTTTCCTTGGATTCTTCGGGGACGGTGGCGGTGGTTTCGTCCAAAAAGCACAGGCTGGGGAAGAGGACGCACCACCAATTCTGTCCTTGGGCGGTGCCGATGTCGATGCACAGGGAACGATAGGTGCCGGCGGGGAACGTCAGATCTCCGTAAGTCTTTACGGGGAACTGACGGTTCTCTATGGCAATCTGAATGGGAGAGTTGCGGCCGTTTCGTGCTAGGGTCTCCTGAGCGATTGCCGTTAATTTTGGAATCTGGGGGGTGATCAATTCTTCTGCCTGGGCGGGAGAATTGGCATTACGGACAGTTTCCCTTAGATAGTCTATGATTTTGTCCCGCACCTTTAATTTCAGTGCCTGATCTTCCGGGGCGTCGCTGTCTGCCACTACATGGAGGCGGAGAATATTTTCGGCCAGATGGTTCTGCAGCGCAGGGATGTGCTGTTGCCGGGCTATTGCATTGGAATCCTTAGAGGCAGAGGCGGCTGACCTTCTGTCGGCCTGCAAATTTTTGAATTTGGCTGCTGCCTGTTCCGCTTGGATGTATTTTAGCCCTGCCAGGAATAGGGAGAAGGATGCGGAGTACAATAATAGGATAAATAGGATTTTAGGAGCGGGAAAATCTGCGTGCAGCCCCTTTTTTTGATGGATGTAATCTAACATGCGAGATTTTATGTGCCGATATAGTTTCATGGAATATGCCTCCTTTTTTGGCCGATGTGTTATTTGACTTCCGAAGTAATAAAACATATTTTGTCGCCGAATAAATGCATTGCCTTTGACAATGGATTTCGGCTGATATGGGGAAGTATTGCCGCAAATCCGCAGTCTATTCAAAATGAGGCAAAATTTGATTGAAATGTAAAAATGTGCTATGATGAAAAGAAGTTGTTTTTTGCTATATAGGTAGAATGGAGAACAGATTATGAATGAGGGTAATAAGTTTGATCCAATGTATAACATTCCCAGCATGGAGGAGTTAGACCGACAGTGGAAGGAGAGTCAGGAGGCAAATAACCCGAAGGGCGGTACTGGGAATTTGGCTCAGCGAAATGGTGGCAGGGGCGGTAATTCCTCCGCTAGAAATAGTGTGGGACGCGGACAGAGAAATCATGCTTCGGGCCAGGGGGGCAGTGCGGCAGGACAGAGAGGCGGCAGAAATGGTGCTGCGTCCCAGAGGAGTGGCAGCGGGAACGGTACTGCAGGCCGGCAGGGCGCAAAGGGTCAGAGGAGCGGAAGAGATGCTGTCAGAAGCCAGGAAGCGGCCAGAAAGGATATGGAGGCGGCTGGCGGAAAGCGAAGGAAGAGCAGGAAGGAGAGGAAGGAAGAGAAGAGAAATAAGCCGAAGCGGTTCAAGAAATTTCGGATGTTCCTGAAGATTCTCTTTTTGCTGATGCTGGTAGGGGTTTTGGGCGTTCTGATGTTCTTTTACTTCAAGTATGGGGATGATTTGCTGAAGTGGAAGAATGAGGCCAAGCATCTGGTAGAGGAGTCTAACAAGAATACTTTCCGCGCATCGGAAGCCAGTACCATTTATGCGGCGAATAAGAAGCCTATTGCCCGCCTGAAGGGAGACAGGGATTCCGCTTATGTGGATTTTGAGGATATACCCCAGGCGGCTATTGACTGCATGGTTGCCACGGAGGACAGGGAGTTCTATGAGCATAAGGGAGTGAATTTCCTATCTACGGCCAAGGCGGCGGCTCTGTATATCAGAACCAAGCTGAGCGGCAGTGATGACATTACCCGAGGGGGAAGCACCATCACCCAGCAGCTGGCGAAGAATGTATTTCTCACCAATGCCCAGACGGAAGAGCGAAAGATGCGGGAAATCTTCATCGCCATGGAATTGGAACAGAAGTATGAGAAAGATGAAATCATGGAATTTTACTTGAATGCCATTTGTTTTGCCAACAATCACTTTGGCATCCAGGCGGCGAGCAAGGCATATTTTAGCAAGGATGTGAAGGATCTGTCCTTGGCGGAGGTGGCATTCCTCTGCGCCATCCCTAACCGTCCTACCACCTACGATCCCTTGCAGCACTTTGACAACACCAATCAGAGAAAGGTGCGCATTCTGGATCAGCTTTTGGAGGCGGGGAAAATATCTGCGGCAGAGTACAGTGATGCCAAATATGCGAAGATTATATTGGATCCTGCGGAGCCGTTGAAGACGCAGGACTATATGACCACGTATACCATTTCCTGCGCCACGAAAGCATTGATGAAGCATAGGGGGTTCGAGTTCCAGAACCAGTTCAAGTCTTCGAAAGAGGAAAAGGAATATGATGAAGAGTACAAGAAGATGTATGATGAATGCCATAGCCTTTTATATACCGGCGGGTACCAGATTTATACTACGCTTAGCACCAGCAAGCAGAATAGATTGCAGAAGGCGGTAAATAGCGCATTGGCTGGATTTAAGAAGAAGAGCAAGGAGGGGACTTATAAGCTCCAAGGCGCGGCTACCTGCGTGGACAATAAGACTGGATTCGTGGTGGCGATTGTGGGCGGGCGGAAGCAGAAGGATACCATCGGGTATACCTTGAACCGTGGATTCCAGAGTTACCGCCAGCCGGGAAGCTCTTTCAAGCCTCTTGTGGTGTATACGCCCCAGCTGGAGAGGAACTATACGCCAAACACCATTGTGGATGATACGCCTTTCGAGGATGGGCCCAAAAACTCTGACGGGACATACGCGGGGAAGATTCCTCTGCGTACGGCAGTGGAGAAATCAAAGAATGTGGTGGCTTGGAAGTTGTTTGAGGAACTTACGCCTAAGGTGGGACTGTCCTATGTACTGAAAATGAATTTCTCTCAAATCGTGGACAGTGATTATTTTCCCGCCTCCTCCCTGGGAGGCCTGACCAACGGCGTCAGCACTGTGGAAATGGCATCGGCCTATGCGGCCATCGAGAATGATGGCGTATTCAGGGAGCCAACCTGCGTGAGAAAGATAACGGATTCCGACGGCAATACTTTGATAAATAATAGTAGCGAACAGGAACAGAAGCAGATTTATGAGGAGACGGCCGCCCGCACCATGACAGATATCCTGACAGGCGTGATGACCAGAGGAACGGCAAGAGGACGGGGACTTTCCAATCATATGGCCTGTGCCGGGAAGACGGGAACCACCTCTGACAAGAAGGATGGCTGGTTCTGCGGGTATACGCCATATTACACCACGTCAGTCTGGGTGGGATACGATGCGCCCCAGACCTTGGATGACCTTTATGGGAATACCTATCCATTAACTATATGGCGGGATTACATGGAGGGCATCCATGAAAATCTGGAGCCGGCGGAATTTCCGGATTACCGCAGCAGCAAGCCAAAGAGCAGCAAGAAGAGCAGAGACTACGAAGATGAAGAGGAAGATGAGGAGGAGGATGACAGAAAGACTCAGACGGAAGAACCCACCATGGATCCGGATGCGGAGGATGAGCCTACCGAGAAGCCCACGAAGAAGCCCAAGGTAACGAAAAAGCCAGTGGCAACGAACACGCCGAAACCTCAAGTGGAGACCGAGCCGCCGATAGATCCGGGAGATGGCGAGGAGGACCCGGGGGACATTCCCGAGGATGATGACAATCCCGATGACATTCCCGAGGAATAGGGCGGCCGCAAGAAGGCAGTCCCCGTGATGATTGGGAGAATAGGGGACTGAAAAGGAGAGTTATGGTTAGTATCAGTTTGTGCATGATTGTGAAGGATGAGGAAAAGGTGCTTGCCAGATGCTTGGACAGTCTGGTTCCCGCCATGGATGAGATTATCATTGTAGATACGGGCTCGACGGACAGTACCAGAGAGATTGCTGGAAAATATACGGAAAAGGTATATGATTTCGCTTGGACGGGAAGCTTTGCGGATGCCAGAAACTTCGCATCTTCCAAGGCGACCAAAGAGTATATCTATACGGCGGATGCAGATGAATATTTGGATGAAGAGAATCAGCAGAAATTGCTGCAGCTAAAATCAATCTTATTGCCGGAGATAGAGATGGTGCAGATGCTGTACTGCACGGTAGCCAACAATACGGTATACAATTTTGATAAGGAATACCGGCCGAAATTATATAGGAGGATGCGCCCCTTTGTGTGGATTGATCCCATTCACGAGACGCTGCGCACCAAGCCTGTGGTCTATGACAGCCAGATAGAGATCATCCATGAGCCTCAGGGGAACCATGGGGCAAGGGATTTGGCGGCACTGTGCCGGGTGGGAAATGGGGAGGAGTATCTGTCGAAGAAACTTCATCATATGTACGCCATGGAGTTGTATCGCTGTGGCGAATGGGAAGATTTTGACAGAGCCATTCCTATCTTTGAAAAGACCCTCTCTCAGGATGGCAGAACCATGGAAGAGGTGAAGGAGGCGATTTGCGTCCTTGCCAGGGCATATAGAGTGCGGGGAGAGGCAGAGGTTTTTATGGGATTCGCCTTGAAGGATTCTGCCACTGGCGCTAGTGCGGAGGTGTGCTGCGAACTGGGCAGATATTATGAGGATGCAGGAAATAAGGAAGAAGCTGTAATCTGGTATCAGAATGCTGCCACGGAGACGGAGAGCATTCTGGACATCCGCACGTCTCAGGAAATACCCAGAGAGGGGTTGGAGCGATGCGGTGTGAGATTTGAGTGAAACTATGGTTGCTTTGCAAATATTGTGCCTGTGGCATAGCGCACTACATGCGCATTCAAGTTTGCAGGTGCTGGAAAGGCATGGGGATTATTATGACAATGGAAAAATTTGAAGGATATACTTATGTAGAGGGAGGCGTCTGCGCCGCTCAGGGATTCTTGGCGAATGGAGTGAATTGCGGAATTAATCCGGACAGGGAGAAGAATGACTTGGGGCTGGTTTGCAGCGAGGCTCCTTGCAGTACTGCGGCCGTCTATACGCTGAACAAGGTACAGGGAGCTCCCATCACGGTGACAAGGGAGCATTTGGCGAAGTCCGGGGGGATTTCCCGGGCGGTGATTGTCAACTCTAAGAATGCCAATACCTGCAATGTGGACGGTATTCAGGTAGCAGAAGCCGTATGCGGATTGACGGCAAAAGAACTGGGGATACGGGAGGAGGAAGTAATCGTGGCTTCCACCGGAGTGATTGGAGAAAGATTGGCAGTGGAACCCTTTCAGGCAGGGATTCCTGCCTTGGCAAAGGGGCTTTCGAGGGAAGGGCATGCCCAGGCGGTAAATGCCATCATGACCACGGATACCGTGGAGAAAGAGGTAGCGGTACAGTTTGCATTGCAGGGGAAGACCTGCACGCTGGGCGGCATGGCGAAGGGAAGCGGCATGATTCATCCCAACATGGCCACCACATTGAACTTTATCACCTCGGATGTGGCGATAGCGCAGGAATTGCTGCAAAAGGCATTGGACGATGTGGTGAAGATTACATATAATTGCCTTACCGTGGATGGGGATACCTCCACCAATGATATGGTCAGCGTCATGGCGAACGGCCTTGCAGGCAACGAGGAGATAGCAGAAGAGGATGGGGATTATCAGGTTTTCCGGCAGGCGCTTTATATCGTGATGATGAATATGACAAAAATGCTTGCCGCAGATGGGGAAGGAGCATCCAAGTTCTTAGAGTGCACCTGTCTGGGGGCAAAGGATCAGGATGCCGCCATTGCGGTTGCCAAGAGCGTGGTGGGGTCTGACCTTTTCAAATGCGCAATGTTTGGGGAGGATGCCAATTGTGGCAGGGTCATGTGCGCCATCGGCTATGCTCCCGCCGACTTCGATATTATGAAGGTCAATGTCATGCTGGAATCAAAGGCGGGAAGATTTACTGCCTGTGAGAATGGAATGGCGGTGGCCTTTTCTGAAGAAAAGGCAGCCGAGATACTGGCGGAGGATGAAATCTATATTCAGGTGGACTTGCAGCAGGGAGATGCCTCTGCCAAGGCCTGGGGGTGTGACTTGACTTATGATTATGTGAAAATAAACGGGGATTATCGTTCTTAATGTATTGAGCGAATGATCGGGGGATTGCCGTTCTTGATGTATTGAGCGAATGATCGGGGATTGCATGTATATGCAATCCCCGTCTGATGTTATATCCCTTTATTGACGATTTTCGGAGGCTTTGGCCCCATATACTGATAGAAGTAGGTTTTCATCATGCCATTGTATATCTTTCGATTCTTGTCTGCCTTTTTTCCAATATATTTCTGGGCATCCTCGTAAGCGGTGATTAGAAACATGGACCAGCTGTCCAGATTTCTGTATGCCTGGCCAATCTGGCGGTAAAGTTCCGGCATGCTTTCCTCACTCTCCAGCCGCTGCCCATAGGGGGGATTGGTGATAAGGAAGCCGTATTTCTTTCGATGGCTCAAGTCTTTCAATGGCCGCTGCTGGAAGTGGATATATTGATCCACTTCTGCCATTCTGGCATTTTCCATAGAGGCCTTGATGGCTTCGCGGCTGATATCATAACCTTGGATGTCCATCTGAATATCCCTGCGAATGGCATCCTCTGCCTCGGCAATCGCTTCATACCAATGCTTCCTGGGAATCAGGTGCGTCCATTCCTCGGCAGTGAAGGAGCGGTTCATTCCGGGAGCGATATTTGCGCCAATCAATGCCGCCTCGATGGGAAAGGTTCCGCTGCCGCAGAAGGGGTCTACCAATATCCTGTCCCGGTTCCATGGGGTGAGGAGGATCAGCGCCGCTGCCAGAGTCTCCGTGATGGGGGCTTTCACGGTTGCCTTTCGGTAGCCCCTTTTGTGAAGGGATGCCCCGGAGGTGTCGATGCCCACCACCACCTCATCTTTCATAATGGTTACCCGCAGAGGGAAATCTGCCCCGTCTTCCGGAAACCAGCTGACATTGTATTTCTTCTTTAGGCGGTCTACGATGGCTTTCTTCATAATGGACTGAATGTCCGAGGGACTGAACAGCTTACTTTTGATGGAAGTGGCCTTCGCCACCCAGAATTTGCCGTCCTCCGGAATGAATCGTTCCCAAGGGAGCGACTTAGTGCCCTCGAAGAGTTCGTCGAAGGTGGAGGCGTGGAAACTTCCCACCTTCCATAAAATGCGTTCTGTGGTGCGGAGGAAGATATTGGAGCGGCAGATAGCATCGCTGTCTCCGGCAAAGGTAATCTTGCCGTCCTCCACTTTTCGAATCTCGTATCCCAAATTCAGGATTTCTCTCTTTAAAACTGCCTCCATGCCGAAATGGCAGGGGGCAATCAACTCAAATTGTCCCATATGTTCTATTACCTTTCGTGTATGCTATCATGATTATAAATAAAATAGTGGCGGAGTGCAAATGATTTTTCCTTGAAAAATATTTCAGGATCTTTTGAAATATTATGGATTATATAGCGAGCTCTCTATGTTTTATGGAACGGCAGGGCAAAGGGAAAATCGGATTTTCCTATCAATATTCTGGCAGACAAGCACAATTTCTTTATGAGACACTATAATATCAGTAACATCTTTTTGGAAAATTCACAGCCATTCATCCCTTGCGGGGATAGCTCCGCTGCTTGGTACAGCGTCCACGAAATATCTAATGTACTAGCGGCTCACGTGAATAGTAACACTGTAATGAATTTTGAAAATACTGTCAAGAGAATTAGGAAAGGAGTGCGGAATGACAAATCAGGTGAACTGGAATGAACGATTTAATATTGGAGTGGAAGTCATTGACAAAGCACATCAGAAACTCTTTTCGATTGTGCGCAGACTGGTGAATCTCAGCCAGGATGAAAAGAGCGGCCGATGGGCATGTGCTGAGGGAATCAAGTATTTTAAATACTATACGATGAAACATTTTGCGGAGGAAGAGGAGTATATGCGCTCCATCGGATACAGTGGTTACGAGATGCATAAGTGTCTGCATGACAATCTGCGGGATATGACGCTCCCGGCTCTGGAAAAGGATCTCACAACTTCGGATTATTCTCAGGAATCCATTCAGCATTTTCTAGGAATCTGCCTTGGGTGGCTCACGGGGCACATCATGGTGGAAGACCGCGCCATTACGGGAAGGATTCCCAATAAATGGATGGAAGGCAAGGTGGGCAAGGAAGCGGGCAGGATGGAGGACGTGGTGTCTCAGGTGATGGAGGAGGTTTTCAAATTGCAGATCCGGATTGTCAGTGAGCACTATGCAGGGGAGGATTTTGGGGAAAGCGTTTATTATCGCCTGTCTTATGGGGCGGGAGAAGGCAAATCGGTGCATATTTTTCTGGCTTTTGAGGATTGGCTTCTGGTGCAGACTGTGGGAGGAATGCTGGGCGTGCAGCGAGGGAAGGTGGACCGGATCGTGGTGAATGCTGCCAAACAGCTATCCCAGCAGTTGATGAAGCGGATTGGCGCATACTTTGGCGTGGCGGAGAAATATCATTTTGAGAAGGTGTATCTTCTGACCAAGGAGCAGTTTGAAAAGGAATTTGCCATGGGTTATCCATATTATAGCCTGCTGTTTGACACGGGAATGGGGTATTTTGCCTTCTGTGCGAAAATTCATTGAGAAATTGTCTGTCTTTCGCACGGCCGAGGAGATGCATGTTTGAAAATGGGTATTATGATCGAGGGCTTTTTGACATTGAAAGCCCTTTTATGTTGTGCTATAATAGCGTACTGGTACAATAAATATGTTTTTTTGATGCGAAGGGCAGAAGATTTGTTTTCATTGATATGAATGGATTTGCATTCCTATCAAGTTATATAGGATTGGAAAGGAGAATGGCAGGGCTGTATGGGTACTTTGTGGAGAGAAGAATATCGGACAGGCATTGATCAAATTGACGAGCAACACCGCCTTTTGTTTGACAAGATTGAGAAGTTATTGAATATTGCTCGAAGCGATGATGGAGGAACCAATCAGAGGGACGTGATGGAAATCCTGCGCTTTTTGATTGAATATACGGAGTTCCATTTTGAGACGGAGGAAGGATTCCAGAGGGATCGGGCGTACAGGAGTTATGCAGAGCATGTGAAGATTCATCGGGAATTTAAAGATACGGTGCTGGCGTATCAGGAATTGCTGAGCAGGAATTTTACAGTAAAGAACTTGAAAAATTTTCTTGGAATGCTCATTGCATGGCTTGTGAACCATGTATGCCTCTGTGACAGAAAGATTGTAAAGAACATACCGATTAGAGAGATGGAGAGTTTTTCTGATGCGGAGAGCAGTATTAAGAATGTGGCTCACAGGCTGCTTGCGGGTACATATGATATTCCCATACGGAACGAGAGAAGTTATATTTATATGGGGCGGGTGGAAGGAGAAGTGATTATTCGCACCATTGTCAGAGGCAGTGGCAATCACCTGATAATTTATGGATTGCCGGGCAGGATTGCGAAAATGCTGTACCATAAGATGAGTGGCATGGAGCTGGCAGATATCAATGCCATGGACGAGGTGGAAAATTCTGCTTTTATTGAAATTGGAAATATTATTTCTTCCTATGTCATGAACTCGGTGGAGGATTTTGGCAAGACTGGAATCCAGTTCCAAGGGGACATCCATATTCGCGAGTATCAGGAGACGGAGTACCAGATTAACAATAGCGTTGTGCTGGAGCTTGCGACGGATTTTGGGAAGGTGAACATTCTTTACAGCCCGATCAAATAAAAAGAGAATGGAAATGTCTTTTCGCTATAGAATATATCAGCATTGGCAGTGCCCCCGAAACGGAATGTTTCGGGGGTACTTTTGCGATAATTGGATATGTTGGATAAAGAGGGCATGCTTGCTATATGCCGCGCAATTCAATTAATGAAAAATGTAATAAGATTGTAAGATGATGGTGCTATGCTTGTTTACAATGACATGATAAAGGAGAGAATACTATGAGCATTGTAGAGTCAGATAATTTATGCAAAACCTACGGTTCCGGGGAGAGCGAGGTGAAGGCGCTGGATCATGTGTCCGTCCAGATAGAGGATGGCGCATTCGTGGCCATTATCGGCACTTCGGGCAGTGGGAAGTCCACCCTCCTGAATATGCTGGGAGGGCTTGACCGGCCGGATTGTGGCACGGTGACGGTGGCTGGCAAGAAGATTTTTTCTATGGATGATGAGCAGCTTACCATCTTCCGCAGGAGGAATATTGGATTTGTTTTCCAAAATTATAATTTGGTTCCCATACTCAATGTGTATGAGAATATCGTGCTTCCCATTGAATTGGATGGTTCGGAGATAGACAGGAAATATGTGGATCATATCATTGGGACGCTGGGGCTGGAAAAGAAGCTGACGGCCATGCCAAACCAGTTGTCCGGCGGGCAGCAGCAGAGAGTCGCCATCGCCAGAGCGCTGGCATCCAAGCCGGCCATTATCTTGGCAGATGAACCCACGGGCAATCTTGACAGCAGGACCGGAATGGATGTGATATCCCTGTTGAAGGTGACCAGCCGGGAATTTCATCAGACGATCGTGATGATTACTCACAATGAGGAGATTGCCCTGATGGCAGACGAAATGATTCGCATTGAAGACGGCAGCGTGAATGAAAAGATCGTTCGGGACATGAATGAAGGGGAAGGCAGGTGATTCGTCGTGCTAAGGAATAATAACCAATCGGCTGTGAAGAAATTGAGCGACAGGGCATTGCGCCAGAATAGGACGAGGAATATTTTTGCAATTCTGGCGATAGTTCTCACCACGTTTATGTTTACCACTGTCTTTAGCATTGGCTTCAGCCTTGCCAAAAATATAAATACCATGATGCTGCGCCAGCAGGGGACGAAAACCTCGATTATGCTGAACCAGCCCTCTGCAAAGCAGAAAAAGCAGGCGGAAAAGGCGGAGAATCTCCATGCTGCGGGGATTCGGGTTCCGGTGGCTTCTGCCATGGATCCATCCGGTGACAGAGACTTTCATTTGAATTATTATGACAGGACGGAGTTTGAGGAGAATCTTTTGCCGGCAATTAGCGATATCAAGGGGAATTATCCCAGAAAGAAACAGGAGCTGATGCTCTCTCTTGCAGGCTTGGAGGCACTTGGCATCAAGGAGCCTGAGGAGGGGATGGAAATTTCCCTGCAGTCAGGGAAGGAGGAATTTCATTTTGTGCTGTCAGGATGGTTCAGGGATTATTCTATGTCCTCTTCCAAGTTTTTGGGCATGGTTTCAGAGAACTACATGAAGAGTCGGGGGCTTTCTGTGGAGAGGGATGGCATGCTTTGCCTGTCTTCTAAAGTGGGAAAGCAGGGGGAGCTTCTGGAGGAATTGAAAAAAACGGTTGGCCTGAGAGAGGGGCAGAAGTTTGATTCTTCTTATGATATACAGGATCAGAATAGTGGCACGGTGCTTTTTACGGGCCTGACGCTGGGTCTGATTGGACTGGTGATTATGTTCAGTGGATATCTGCTGATTTATAATGTGATGTATATATCTGTCACCAGAGATATTCGATTTTATGGCATGCTAAAGACCATTGGCACATCGCCATCCCAGATTAAGCAGATTGTGAAGCTGCAGATCAGGAGGCTTTCTATTTTTGGCATTCCTCTGGGTATCTTTCTGGGAACATGCGTGGCATTTCTGCTGGTGCCCATTGCCATGGATATATATTCCGGTGGCGGGAGCGAAGGGGTGATGCTTGGAGATATGAGCTTTCATCCGCTGATCTATGGGGGCACGATTATATTTGCCGTGTTTACGGTTGCTGTAAGCTGCAGAAAGCCGGCAAAGCTGGCTGGCAAGGTTTCGGTGGTGGAGGCGTTGAAATATCATGGAAAGCAGGTGAAGGAGAAATCTAAAAAGACCACCAGCGGAGGAAAACTGTACAAGATGGCATTTCGCAATGTCTTCCGTGAAAGAAAGCGGGCGTTTCTGGTATTTGCCTCTCTCTTTATGGGGACCATGGCATTTCTGATGGCAAATACTTTTCTGGGCAGCATGAAATTGGATCATTATGCGGACTATTACCTTCCCAATGATTTTACATTGTTTATGTATTCGGCGGAAGAGGGGAAAGATGAGGAGAGGAAGCATGAGGGGAATGTTCAAAGGCTATTAGAGGAGATTGGAAAGCTAGATGGGATAAAACATTTCAGCGCAAACCGTCTGTTGGATGTAGAATTAAAGTTGGATGAAGATGTCTTTGCGCCTTTTTTCAAACAATTTTATGGCAGTGGGGAGGAGATTGAGAAAGCGATTACATTTTATAAAACAACCAAGGATCGGGAGGAACGCTATGCAGCGCCTACGATTATAGTGGATAGCGAGATGATCAGGCGGTATAATGAGACGGCGAGGCAGAAGGTGGATATCGAGAGATTCGAGAAGGGGGAAGTCTGTCTGATGAATACTTTGTACGATGAAAAAGATGCGAATCGCATGAAGGGAAGAAAGATTACTCTTTTTGACGATGCCACCGGATGGGATAAGGAACTGGAAGTAGGCGCCTGCCTGACCCCGGAGGAAGAAAATGCCATCAATATTGGATATTATTGGCTGAAGGGCGGGGCGCCGGATGCCATTCTCATCAGTCAGAAGGCGGCAGAAGGTTTTTCGGGCGAAACTCCTGTGAAAAATATCATTGTGGATTGCGAAAAAGAGGATGAGCCCCATGTGAGAAGAGAGATTCATCAATACGTTAAAGATAATCCAGCAGTCAGAGAGATGGAAGTCAAGTCAGAGATGATGGAGAATTTTAATTCTGCCATGTCTGCCATGAATATTCTCAGCGGAGGAATCTCTCTGGTGCTGATACTCATTGGCATCATCAACTTTATCAATGTGATGCTGACGGGAGTGTATACCAGGCGCATGGAACTGGCAGTACTGGAGAGCGTGGGGATGACGAAGAAGCAGGTTCGCAGGATGCTGGGTCTTGAGGGCGTATATTATGGCGCACTAAGCATCCTGTTGATTCTCACGCTGGGAAATGTTATGATTTATTGGATGGGCAGTGCTGCCAGACAGATTGCTGACTATGCGGTGTTTTATTATCCGGCTCTGCCTCTGCTTGGTATCGGAGCGGCAATTATGGGAATCTGCGTTGCCGTGCCCAGCTTTGTATATCGCAATCTGTCAAAGGAAAGCGTGACGGAGCGGCTGAGAAGCGGGGAATAGAGAAGGAGTATGCCGTGGAGAAAATATTGGTGGTAGAGGATGATGTGATTATTTGCGGGGGCGTAAAGCTCCTTCTGGAGAATAAGGGGTATGAGGTGGACTGTGCCTACACTCTGAAGGATGCTCGCCTTGTGCTGGATAAGGGATGGAATCTGCTGATTCTGGATTGCAATCTCCCGGATGGGGATGGCTTAGATTTTTGCAGGGAACTTCGGAAAAAGGGGATGCTGCCAGTGATTTTCCTCACTGCCAGAGATACGGAGGGGGACATGGTGGAGGGGTTTCGGGCAGGATGCGATGACTATATTGCTAAGCCTTTTTCTGTAGAACTGCTGGTTCAGCGGGTCATGGCAGTGCTGAGGAGAAGCGGAGGTCAGGGGGAAAGGGAGTTATTTGAATATGGGGAACTGTCTGTGGACTTCCAGAGAATGCAGGTGTATCTGAAGGGCAATCCCATCAAATTATCTGCCACGGAATATAAACTGCTGGAACTTTTGGTGAAAAATAGGGGGCAGGTTCTTCCCAGAAATATTATTTTGGAGAGGATTTGGGATTGCGACGAGAATTTTGTGGATGAGAATACTTTGAATGTCCATATCCGACGGCTTCGGCAGAAATTGGAAGAGGATGCCAGGAACCCTCGGTATATTGTGACGGTGTTCGGCATCGGCTATACTTTTGGGGAATGTGAGAGATGAAGAGGCGACAATATGAATTGGGACTGCATGCATTGGCGGCTATCTTTGGGATGGCGGCCTGCGGCATTTCCATAGGGATATATTTTATTACGTATGACTGGCGGCACAGCGCGGTTTCCTTTGGGGGTAACTGTCTGCTGTGCCTTTTGGCATATTTGCTTCACCGGCTGGATGACGCTTATATTTCCAGGATTGTGGCCGACCTGTCCAGCTTGGTGGATGTGCTGACGGAACTGGAGGAGAGGGAAGTCTTTCCGGGGGAGGAGGATACGCTGCTGTCAAAGCTCCAGAGCAAGGTAATCAAGCTGGCGCATATTTTAAAACATGAAAATAAGGCTGCAGAGCGGGAGCAGGAGAATACAAAGGAATTGGTTTCTGATATCTCCCATCAGCTGAAAACGCCCATCTCCAATTTAAAGATGTACAGTTCGTTTTTAGAGGATGATGGATTGTCGGAAGAAAGGCGTCAGGAATATGTGGGGATTATTCGCCTGTCTGTGGATCGGTTGGATTTTCTGGCGGAAAACCTGATAAAGATTTCCAGGCTGGAGAGCGGCCTGATTCGCCTGAATATGCGCAGCCAGAGCCTCAGCGAGACGGTGCTTAAGGCGGTAAAGGATATTTATCCCAAGGCGAAGAAAAAAGGGGTGGAGATAGCGTATCAGCAGGAAGGGGGGCTTGCCCCATGCCATGATCGGAACTGGACGGCGGAGGCGGTGTTCAATCTTCTGGACAATGGGGTGAAGTATGCTAGGGAAGGGGGTCGGGTGGTATTGGCAATCCGGCAGCTGGGTACTTTTGTGGAGGTATCCGTGGAAGATGAAAATGGCGCCATTTCCGAGGGGGAGCGGGCCAAGATATTCACTAGATTCTATCGGGGGGAAAATAGCCGGAATCAGGAGGGGATTGGCGTGGGGCTGTACCTTAGCCGGGAGATTGTGGTGAGGCAGGGAGGATATATGAATCTGCGTGTCACGGAGAGGGGAAATATATTCACCATTGTGATTAGGCAGTAATTATGGTAGTATGTCTGTATTGAGCAAATAAGGATATGGAAAGGCGCAGGGGGTTTATGAGAAGGCTGGAAGCGTTGGAGGATGTGAATCTCAAGCCGGAACTGATCTTGGCCATTCAGGAACTAGGAAAAAGGTATGGAATGGATCAGATTGTTCTTTTTGGCTCCAGAGCTAGGAAAACGAATTGGGAGAGAAGCGATATTGATTTGAGGATTTCTACCTTTGATTCGGAGGCGCATTTGGACTTTGTGGATGCTTTGGAAGAATTGGACACGCTGTTGATGTTTGATGTGGTGAATAGGAGGAGTTTTCACTATTCTGCTGCATTGAATGAGGAGATTGAGAGAGATGGAGTGATTTTATATGAAAAAGTTTGAGCAGATGAAGAGATTGCATGGAACGATTAGTAAATATATTGACCCTTATAACTGCTCAGATGCGTTGATTTCGGGAACCACGGCGGATTTTGACAGGCTGTTTGAATTGTCATGGAAGACTTTGAAGGAGTATCTTCATGGGCAACTGGGCATCAGTGAGGCAAAAAGCGGGTCGCCTAAAATCATTATTAAGATTGCCTATCGGGAGGGGCTGATTCACGATGAGAAGATTTGGGGGGAGATGCTGCGGTATCGCAATGATGACACGCATCAGTATAGGAAATCGGATGCCCTGCTCTATGTCAGCAGGATTGCCGACAAGTATCTTGACGAGATAGAGAAATTGATTGACGAGTTGAGAGACATCATTCCCGACGAGGTGATCGAGGATGTGGAGATACCGGAATCCATGATTGCCTATTGCAGGGAGCGGGGGATTAGCCTGGCAGATTTTGTGATGGAACTGGAAGTCAGATTACATTATGAGGATGCGGATAGCGTGTTTCGCAGTTGGGAGAAGATTAGGCAGGAGTTGTAGTTGGCGCTTGCAGAACAGGGAAGGAGAGTTACGATGAGTAAGAAGATGACAGGGGAGCTGACGTTTTTCTTTACGGCAGATGGTTTTCGGGTGGATGATCGGGAAGAGGTTCTCTCCGATGCCGCGCTGGAATGGAAAAAGAAATTTGAGGAGGATAGATTTCTTGCGCTGTATGGCTTGGGGTTCGTGGAGAGGCCGACTGAGTTTGACGGTGCGGGCGGCTTTTTGTGGCAGTTGTCGGATTCTTTTTTCCATGTGCTGACGGCGCAGCCGGATATTGAGCTTTCCAGAGAGGATGCAATGATTCTGCCAGAGGGAGACATGGTGGAGAGGCTGCTGGATTCGGTTCCCTTCACCTTGGGCTCGGAGCATGTGACAGAACAGTGGATTTCTGGTATTTTTGGAAAACTAAATGGAATCTTTGGGCGGGAGATTCAGGAATATGAGGGTACGGTTGCAATGTATCTGGCGGGAAAGAGCCAGCATTTGAAAGTTGCGGAGCGTATCTTTTTTCATTTGGTGGAGAGCAAGAAGGAGCATTTCCCTTTTGCCTTTCTCGCCACATATTCCACCAAGGATGAGGAGGGCAAGGTGCACCATGTGCCGTTAAAGTATGCCTTGACGGAGTACAAGGCCGACCGGGCGAAATTGCTGGAACTTCTGTCCTGCCTGAACCGGGCGGCAGAAGTTTCTGAGATAATTGGAGGATTCGTGGAGAATGGGGAGATGTTCCATCCCCTGCGCCTTACAGCGGAGGAGGCTTACCAGATATTGAAAGACATCCCTGCCATTGAGGAGGCGGGCATTGTCTGCCGCATTCCAAACTGGTGGCGGAAGAATGCCTATGGCGTCAGCATGACGGTGAATCTGGGGGAGGAGAAGCCTACGTTCGTGGGTTTGGATTCCATTGTATCCATGTGTCCGAAACTGACAGTTGACGGCATGGCTCTGAGCCGGAAGGAGATTCAGGGATTGCTGGCCCAGACCGAGGGACTTGCCTTCCTCAAGGGGAAATGGATTGAGGTAAACCATAGGAGGCTGCGGCAGCTGCTGGATGAGATGAAGGATTACGAGGGGAATCTGACCTTGATGGATGCCCTTCGCATGGGGCTGGAGCGTGGCGGAGAGAAGGAAGGCGCCGATGTGGGCGTGGTGATGACCAATGGGAAATGGCTTTCCCGGCTCTTGAAGAATCTGCGCTCTCCCGGGGATATAAGGAATGTGGCGCTGCCTAAGAGTTTTGATGCCCGATTGAGACATTATCAGCAGACGGGCTTTACTTGGCTGAATTATATGGGCAAGATGGGATTCGGGGCTTGCCTGGCGGATGATATGGGATTGGGAAAGACGGTGCAGGTATTGGCATTTCTGGAAAAAATTCGCTCTGGAAATAAAACTGCCAAGGCGCTGCTGGTTGTGCCGGCATCCCTTCTGGGGAACTGGCAGAAGGAGGCGGCAAAGTTCGCCCCCAAGATGTCTGTGCATATACTGCACGGCAGGAGTGCGAAGTTACTGGGAGAGGAATTGGAGGGGAGCCAAGCCTTTTTGACGATTACTACCTATGGCATGGCGTTAAGAATTGGCGAATTGGAAAACATCGTGTGGGACTGCCTAATCTTGGATGAGGCTCAGGCAATCAAGAATCCGGTGACGAAACAGACGAAGCAGATTAAGAAGCTAAAGAGCAAGATGAAGATTGCCATGACGGGCACGCCTATTGAGAATGACTTGACCAATCTCTGGTCTCTCTTTGATTTTCTGAACAAGGGCCTTCTGGGGAGTTCGGCGGAGTTTCGGGACTTCTGCAAGGGCTTGGCCAGTCATCCCGAAGGATATGCCAGGCTGAAAAATATGATTGCGCCCTTTATGCTGCGGCGGGTTAAGACGGATAAAAATATCATTTCTGACTTGCCGGATAAGATAGAGCAGGTTGATTATGTGACTATCTCCAAGAAGCAGACGGTGCTTTATCGGAAACTGGTGTCCAATATTGAGAAGAAACTGAATGAGGCGGAGGAGGAAATCGAGCGTCGGGGAATCGTGCTGGCATCTCTGACGAAGCTAAAGCAGATTTGCAACCATCCTGACCAGTATCTGGGGCAGGAGGCGTATGCTGCCAAGGATAGTGGAAAATTTGAACTGCTGCGAAGCATATGCGAGACTATATATGAGAAGAGGGAGCGGGTGCTGGTATTTACCCAGTTTAAGGAAATTGCAGATTATCTGGATGCTTATCTGGCAGAGATATTCCATGCCAGAGGATATGTGCTCCACGGGGGCACCCCGGTGAAGAAGAGAAGCCAGATCGTAGAGGCGTTTCAGGGAGAAAAATATGTGCCTTACATCGTGCTGTCAGTGAAGGCGGGAGGCACTGGGCTGAACCTCACCAATGCCAGCCATGTCATCCATTTTGACCGCTGGTGGAATCCAGCTGTGGAGAATCAGGCCACGGACAGGGCATACCGCATTGGCCAGAAGAATCAGGTGATGGTACATAAATTTGTGTGCAGGGGGACGATTGAGGAAAAGATAGACGAGATGATTTCCTCGAAAATGGAATTGGCTCAGAATGTGATTGGCTCTGGGGGCGAGAACTGGATAACGGAGATGAGCAACGAGGAACTTCTCTCCATGTTGCGATTGGAATAATGAAAGTTGCGAGAGTGTCTGTGGCAAGCACTGGAAGTGCGTAAAGAAGAGGGAGGTGCGAGAATGAGCAAATATTGGGATGGGTATTCAAATTATAGCCAGCCGAAGGCTGGGCAGCTCAAACAGAATGCCAAGGATACGGTGAAGAGGGAGAAGGCGAAGGGAAAGAAGCTGGAGCCAGTGGTGATACAGGGGAGAAAGATAGCCACGAACTGGTGGGGGCAGGCTTGGTGCCAGAACCTAGAGAGGTATGCGGATTTTGACAGTCGATTGGGCAGGGGAAAGCGTTATGTGCGCACCGGAGCAGTGGTGGATTTGAAAATACAGAAGGGGAAGGTCTCTGCCAGAGTGCAGGGGAGGAGGAAGACGCCCTACAAGATCGAGGTGCGCATTAGCCCTCTTTCCGAGGAGCGGTGCCAGTACGCCATCAGCCAGTGCGAGCAAAAGATTGAGAATTTGGAACTGCTTCTGAAGGGGGAATTTCCAGAGGAAATGAAGGAACTATTCACCGGCAAGGAGGGGCTGTTTCCCTCGTCAAAGGAGATCAGCTTTCAGTGCAGCTGCCCGGACTGGGCCTTGATGTGCAAGCATGTGGCAGCAGTGCTTTATGCTATCGGCGCAAGATTTGATGAAAATCCACTGCTTTTTTTTGAACTTCGGGGAATTGATGTGGGAAAATTCATTGATGTGACGCTGGAGAACCGAATTGAGCGGATGTTGGAAAATGCGGATGTTCCCAGCGGGAGAGTGATTGCCAGCGATGACTGGCAAGAACTTTTCGGACTGGAATAGGATCGGAAAGAGGATAGCGTTAGAAAAATGTATTTCAGAGAAATTGAACATTTCCCAAGAGAAGGTAAAAGAAATTTTGAAGCAGGATTAGGAAATCGCTTTAAATAACTTTTTCCTTGACAAATGGTTTTCAGGGGAGTATGATAGTTTCCAATGACAATTTCATATGAAACCGATGAAGCGGAGATAACGGCAAAAGATGCGCTTACAGAGAGCGGGGGATGGTGAGAACCCTGCAGAGATGCAGTTTGTCAAATGGACCGCTGAGGGCATGGTCAAAGGGCTTCGGCCTGAGTATTCCATGACGTTGGGCATACGTTAGTTGCCGGAAATATGATAGTATTTCGCTGAGAGTGTGGGAAACCATAAAACAAGGTGGCACCGCGGATAATTTGATGATTAACCGTCCTTGATGATGCAATGGTATTGCGTCGTCAAGGACTTTTTTGCTTTATGGGAAACTTTGTCCTATAAAGGTTACTATTCGCAGCCATTCATCCCTTTCGGATACAGTACATTAGCGGCATCGGCCGTTGCGCTTGCGCAACTCTGGCTATCCTATGCCGGGATGAATTGTGACGAATAGCCTCTCGGCACCATGAAATGGAGGAATGCATATGATTACATTGCAACAGGCCGAGGAATTGGCAAAGGATTACAAAGTCGTACCAGTCAGCAGGGAAATCATGGCGGATATCAAGACGCCCATGGAGGTATTGCGGATCCTAAAAGGGGTCAGCAGCCACTGCTACATGCTGGAAAGCGTGGAAAATCAGGAAAAGTGGGGCCGGTATACCTTTTTGGGGTA